>DASYPG010000208.1:0-2196 GCA_036006885.1 Burkholderiales bacterium
CGGGCAACGCAACGAATTTCCCCGTTGACCAGATGGCCAAGGACTTGTTCGAGGCCCGCAAGATCCACCGCCTCTTCCAGCGAGTCGCGCAGCGCCTGGTTGACCAGCGGATGATCCGGGATCTCGCGCGCACCCTGGATGTTGTCCTGGCAGGCGACCGCGTCGGGGAACACCGCCTGCAGCAGGTCCTCTGCGTACATGCGCTGGAGCTGGTTCGGGATGCGCGCGCCGGCGCGGTTGCGCGGCACCGCGAGCGAAAGCGTGGTGCTCCAGCGCCAGCGCGTCTCGAAGATCGGCGACTGCAGGATCGCCTGCACCAGGGTTTCGCGCACCGTGCTGGGATGGAGGTAGCGGAACACCTCTTCCAGCGGGAACGAATGCGAGGACCCGAGCGACAGGATCAGCCCCTCCTCCGTCGCCGCCGCCTGCAGCTCGAAGTTGAAGCCCTGGCAGAACTTCTTGCGCAGCGCGAGGCCCCAGGCGCGGTTGATGCGGCTGCCGAAGGGCGCGTGCATCACGAGCTGCATCCCGCCCGACTCGTCGAAGAACCGTTCCAGCGCGATGGTATCGGTGGTGGGTACGACGCCGAGACTGCGCTTGGCTTCGCCCAGGTACTGCGCGATCTGCGTCGCGGCGGATTCCGACAGCTCGTAATCCTTGACCAGGAACTGGATTGCCGACTGCAACTCCCCGTCCTTTCTTGGTGCATCAGGACCAGGAAGCTCGTAGTCGACCGCGGTGCGCAGGTGCGAGACCGCGGCGCTCATCTCCTCGCTGCGCGCGGGGGCCTCGCCCAGCCAGAACGGCATCGTGGGCGGCTGCCCCTCGGCATCGGCCACGCGCACCACGCCGTTGCCGATGCGCAGGATGCGCCACGACGTGTTGCCGAGCTGGAACACGTCGCCGGGCAGCGATTCGATGGCGAAATCCTCGTTCAGCGTGCCGATGAAGTGGCCTTCGGGCTCGAGCAGCACGCGATAGTCGAACACCTCCGGGATCGCCCCGCCGTTGACGATGGCGCTCATGCGCGAGCCTTTGCGGCTGCGGATCTTGCGGTTCAGGCTGTCGTAATGGAGAAGCGATCCGCGCCGGCCACGGCGGGTGACATAGCCGCGCGCGAGCATCTCGACCACCTCCATGAATTGCGGTTTTTCCAGCGCGCGATACGGGTACGCCTGTTGAAAGAGATGCCACAAGGCGTCCTCGTCCCACTCCGCTTCCGCCGAAGTCTCGGCGACGATCTGCTGGGCGAGGACGTCGAGCGGCTTGTCCGGCACGGCCACCCGGTCCAGCTCGCCGTCGCGTACCGCGCGCACCATGGCGGCGCATTCGATCAGGTCGTCGCGGGTCAGCGGGAAGATGCGACCCTTGGGAACGCCCTTGATGGTGTGGCCCGAGCGCCCGACGCGCTGCAGGAAGGTCGCGATGCGGTGCGGCGAGGAGATCTGGCACACGAGGTCGACGTGGCCAATGTCGATGCCGAGCTCCAGCGAGGCAGTCGCCACCAGGACTTTCAGCTGGCCTTTTTTGAGTCTTTCTTCTGCGTCGAGGCGCACCTCCTTGGCGAGGCTGCCGTGGTGCGCGGCGACATTCTCGGAGCCCAGCTTCTCCGAGAGCTGGTGCGCCATGCGCTCCGCCAGGCGGCGCGTGTTGACGGTGATGAGGGTGGTGCGATGCGCTTCGATCAGCTCGACCAGGCGGTGGTAGATCTCCTGCCAGACCTCGTGCGACATCACCGCCTCGAGCGGGGAGCCGGGCACCTCTACCGACAGGTCGAGCTGGCGCTTGTGGCCCTGGTCTACGATTTGACAGGAAGAAGAAGTCAGAAACTTCGCGACCTCGTCGATGGGCTTCTGGGTCGCCGACAGCCCAATGCGCTGGAGCTTGCGGCCGCATACGTGGTCCAGGCGCTCGAGCGACAGCGCGAGGTGCGCGCCGCGGCGCGACTGGAGCACGGCGTGGATTTCGTCGATGATGACGGCGCGGGCGCTCTTCAGCATCTCGCGCGAACGCCCGGCGGTCAGCAGGAGGTAGAGCGACTCGGGCGTGGTGACCAGGATGTGCGGCGGCGTGCGCAGCATCGCGGCGCGCTCGCTTTGGGGAGTATCGCCGCTCCTCACTGCGGCTGTGATTTTTACAGGAGCAAAATTCATGCTTTCGGCGAGCGCCCTGATCTCCCGGCGTGGCTCGGCGAGG
>DASYPG010000209.1:0-7605 GCA_036006885.1 Burkholderiales bacterium
AAACCGCTTGGATCGATAGCACTTTCCGTTATCGGTGAGCAGGCGGGCGATCTTGATGCCCAAACGGTGGTAGTAGCGCACCAGGCGGACCAGGAAGCGCGCGGCGCTCGGGCCGCGCTCGTCGCGATAGAACTCTCCGTATGCCACTCGAGCATGGTCGTCGATCGCGATGTGCAGGAACTGCCAACCGACGTATCTGGATTGGATGTGCCGGTTGCCGGTCACGCGGTGGCCGGGCTGGCGAAACCGCGCCAGGCGCTTGGTGTCCAGGTGCACCAGCTCGCCGGGGTGCTCGTGCTCATAACGCACCACCGGCGGCTTTGGATCTAGCACCTGGAGTCGGTGCAAGCCCAGCCCTCTGACATAGCGGGCAACGGTGCTTAGAGGCGCCCGGACTCGCATGGCGATTTCGCGATAGGGCCGCCGCTCACGACGCAGCCGCTCGATCGTCTGGCGCTGCCTCACGCTCAGAGCGCAACGGAGCCGCTTCGGACGGGAAACTCGATCACAAAGTCCGACTCGACCCTCTTTCTTGTAACGGGCCAACAACTTGTAAACCGTTCTCAGGGAAACGCCCGCCGCTGCTGACGCAGCCGCGGGCGTTAAAACCCGTTCCAATACCTGCTTCACAAGGCGTTCTCGACCGAACGCGGTCAATCGGGCATTCTTGTGCACGTTCATTGAGGGCTCCCTTAGGTTGTTCTGACGTCTCGACAACATCAGCATCGCCTAACAGCCTTCAATGAACAACCTATCGAGAAATCACAGCTAGTGCACGCGTTCGTAGTGGCAGCCGCCGCAATACGTCTCGTACAGCAAGCGGCCGGGAGCCGGGTCCTGCGCCCATGCCACGGCGGGAAAGAACAGAAAGGAGAGGCTAGCAAGCCGCATTCGGATCCTCGCGTTTTGGGCAGCCGAGCGGGCGCCCCGCCGGCTGCAGGGGACAGCGGTTGACCTCGTCGGCGCGCCGCTGCAGCCAGCAGGTGAACGCGCTCGAGCCGGCGCCGAGCGACCAGATGCGCCGGCTCGCGCGCGGATCGGCAGGGCCCGCAGGCGCATTGACAGCGCGTCATCTTGCTACGGTCTTCAGGTCCGCCGCCCGCTCCATTACGCGCAGCGGCATGAGCGACAGCCCGCGCGGAGCGAGCTTTCTCTCCACCGCCTTGTGGGCCGCGTCGAGCGAGGTGCGCCGCGGGTCGAACGCGAAGGACAGCGTCGCCGTATCCACGGAGACGCGCGCGCTCGCCTTGTCGACGCCGGCAGCGGACTCGGCCAGGCGCTCCAGGGTGCGCCGGGCATCCGCCCCCGCAGGCAGCGACCCGTCGATATGGAAGAAGGCGATGTGGTGCTTGCGCTCGAGCGCGCCCACCACGACCGCGTGGTCGTAGGTGGACGCGATCTTGTCCTCGACGCAGTAGCCGCAGGCGAAGGCCCGGAACGCGAGCAGCAGACCGGCCGCTGCGACGGCGACGCGCATCTCAATGACCGCCGCTCTGGGCCTTCACCGCACCGGCGGGCTGCTGGTCGATCCATTCGAAGTACTTGAGGTACTGGCGGATCTCGGCGTCGCTCAGGCTCTGGTTGGGCATGGGGATGTTGTTGTACTCCTTGAGCAGCGCCTTGGCGTCGGCGTCGGTCGCGAGCATCTTTTCCGGCTCCTTCAGCCAGCGCGCGAGCCAGGCGCTGCTGTGCCGCTTGGTGACGCCCGCGAGGTCGGGGCCGAGCTTGCGGCCTTCGCCAACCGAGTGGCAGGCGAGGCACTTGCTCTCGAAGGCGAGCTTGCCGGCAACGGCGTCGGGCTCCGTCGGAGTGGCCGAGGCCGGCATGTTGTGGTGCTCGAGCTCGTTCGCCGCCGGCTTGGTCGCGGTCGACACGAGGCCGATCGCGCCCTGTGAGGCGTTGGCGAAGTGATGGTCCACCATGATGTACGAGCCTTCCTCCGGAATCATGAACTCGACGATCGCGCTGTTGGACGAGCCCAGCAGCACGGTCTGCATGCCGCGGAACTGGTTGTCCGGGTTGCCGTCGATCCACGCCCTGTCGAAGATCGTGCCGACGATGTGGAAGCTGGAGGTCTTGCTCGGGCCGACGTTGAGCACGAACAGGCGCACGCGCTCGCCGGCCTTTGCTGCGAGCGGGTTCTTCACCATGCCGTTGTGCGTTCCGTTGAACACGGTGTAGTTGGGCGCCGCCTTGCGCAGGTTGTCGCCGTCGAGCACGTACAGGGGGACGCCGTCCACCTTGCGCTTTTCCCGATCGGGCTTGGCGTAGAACTCGCTCTGGATCACGACGTACTCGCGGTCCGCTTTGGTCGGGTAGCCGTTGCGCGGCTCGACGATCACCGCGCCGTACATGCCCGAAGCGATGTGCTCGAGGATCATCGGCGTGCCGCAGTGGTACATGAAGACGCCGGGATAGTTGAGCGTGAACTCGAACTCGATCGTCTGGCCCGGGGCGATCGAGCGGTACTTGTCCTGCGGCGACACCATGGCGGCGTGAAAGTCCATCGAGTGCATCATCGGCGCCGCGGTGACGGCGGGAGCCGCCACCGGCTCGTCGCTGCGGTTGGTCATGCTGAAACGAATCTTGTCGCCGACGCGCGCGCGCACCGTCGGGCCGGGCACCTGGCCGCCGAAGGTCCAGGCGCTGAATTTCACGCCGGGCGCGATCTCGATGATCTTGTGCGTGGTGTCCAGGCGCACGGTCTTCACCGGCGAGGGATCGAGCGGCTTGAGCTCCGCGCCCAGGCTGAGCGAGGCGCCTTCGGCGAAGGCGCCTTTGTGGCGCTCGGCGGTGAGCTTCGCCGGAACCGGCTTGAGGTCCATCTGCTTCGCGTCGTAGGGATCGGTCGGCGGCGGCGGCGGCGGCGCCGGCGGCGTGCAGGCGGCAAGGAAGGAGGTTGCGGCAACTGCTGCGAGTCTTCTCATGGGTTCGACCTGGCGTTGGAAAGAAGAAAGCGTCCGTAGTGAAGGGCGAAAGTGGCGAAGGCCGCGGTCCAGGCGAGCCCGGCCAGCTCGGCAAGCAGCACCGCCCGGTCGCCGGCGAGCGGCGCGCACAGACGCAGCAGCGCCGCGAGGGTAATCAGCCCATAGAGCGCGCGGGTGGCGCCATCGGCGCGCAGCGGCCGTCCGGTATGGCCGAGCGTGGCGCGCGTCATGACCGCGAGGGTCATGGTGCCGATGGCGCCTACCGTCAACGCGTGCAGAGCAGCGCTCGCCGGTACCGCCTGATACAGGCCGTTCAGCCCGAGAAGAACCAAGCCGAGCGCGAGCCAGCCGTAGCCCGCATGCAGCACGAAAAGCAGCGGCTCGCGCAGCGTGGCGAGCCCGCGCCAGCGCGACAGGCGCGCCGCCAATGCCACCCCGGCCGCGACTTCCAGCCACGGCGCAGGCGCGGAATCCGGCGCCACTACCCAGGCCGCCAGGCCCATAAACACCGCAATGAGCGCGAAGCGATCGAGCGCGCCCCACTGTGCCGGCGCTCGCAAGCCGCGGCGTTCGCGCGCGAGCCAGTTGCGCGTGAAGCTCGGCACGATGCGCCCACCGACGAGCGCGATGAGCAGAAGCAGCGTGGCGATGCCCACGCGGTTTCCCATGCCGGCGGTGTAGGCGATGTCGAGCGCGTGCAGGTGGACGAGCACGTTGCCGGCAAGGAGCAGCGATAGCGCGACGAGCATCGGGAGGTTGCGCCAGTTGCGTCCGGCGATCAGCTCGCGTGCAACCAGCGCAATGAGGAGGGCGAGGAATGAGAGATCCGCGGCGGCAGCAGCCGGCGCGCCGATGATGCCCGCGGCGAGTATCGCTACCCGGCCGGCGAGCCAGAGCGCTGCGAGCAGCGCCAGCGGCGCGCCGCGAAGCGGCAGACGGCCGGTCCAGTTCGGGATCGCGGTGAGCAGGAAGCCTGCGACCGTCGCGGCGCCGAATCCGAACACCAATTCGTGCGCATGCCACACGACGGCCGGGAGCGGGCCGCGCAACGAGTAGCCGTGCACGTATGCCGTGAGCCAGACGGGCACCGCAGCCGCGGCCCAGAGCCCGGCCAGGAAGAAGAACGGGCGAAAGCCCGCGGAAAGAATTTGCATGCGCCCACGTTAGGGGGCGCCGCGCCGCCGCGTTTGATGCAGATCAAAGGGCGGGCTTTAAAGGTGCATATCGTATGGACCTACGGTGCGCCTGACCAAGTTCACTGATTACAGCCTGCGGGTGCTGATGTACGTCGCCGCGGCGCCCGAAGGTCGGGCGACGATCGCCGAAGTGGCCGCGGCGTTCGACATCTCGGAAAGCCATCTGGTGAAGGTGGTGCATTTCCTCGGCCAGGAAGGCTTTCTGCTCAACACGCGCGGGCGAAACGGGGGACTGCAGCTCGCGCGCTCGCCACGCGAGATCAACATCGGCCGCGTGGTGCGCGCCACGGAGGGCCGGGATCACACCGCCGAGTGCTTCGATCCCGAGGAGAACACGTGCAAGCTCGCGGGCCGCTGCCGCCTGCAGCGCGCTTTCGAGGAAGCAGTGGAACGCTTCTACGAAGTGCTACAGAAGTACTCTCTGGAAGACATGCGCATCGGCGGCGCCAGGCTGGAACGCCTGCTGCGGTGGCATCCGCGCGGCGCCAGCCAGTAGGCGATTCCGGTGATCGGTCCCTTCTGGCCTACTTCGTTGTACCGTCAGACCTTTGCCTGCGGGGTGGAAGTCCGAAGCGGTAGTGCGACTCGTTGAGGTACTGCACCACGCTTTCGATCTCGTCGAGCGTGAACCGATGCTTGGTCTGCGGGGCCCAGCGCGCGACGGTGTCGCGCAGGTCGGCGAGGCCCTTCACGTCTGATTTCGTGCGCTCGTGTACGCGCTCGTAATGGCAGCCGCCGCAGTGCGTCTCGTATAGCAAGCGGCCGGGGGCCGGGTCTTGCGCCCAGGCCATGCCGCCGGACATCAGCACCGCCGCCGGACCCGAAATGAGGAGCCACGGCCAGAGCTGGCGGTACCAGGGCGCGCTCATCGGGCCGCCACGGCGAAGCTCGCCGCGCCCGAAAGGAAGGACACCAGCTCGTCCAGGATGGCGTCGTGGTGCCCCAGCGCCACGTGGCCGCCGCGCTGGTAGCCGATGAAGCGCGCGCCGCGGATCTGCGAAGCGGTGTAGCCGGCGGTCTCGAAGGTTCCGTAGAGATCGTCGGCTACGCTGATGACGAGCGTGGGCGCCGCGATCTGCTCCAGGGGATACGGCGCGAGGGTCTGGGCGACGCGCGCGTCGTTCGAAAGCCCCGCGTGCCGCAGCCGCAGCGGCATGATGTGCTTCATCATGAGCGCAGCGCGCTCCTGCTCCTCTGTGCTCGCCTCGGCAAGCGCCCCGGGCGGCGTGCCGAGGATTGTCCTGGCGACGAGGCCGGGAGCGACTCGCAGCGCGAGCCAATAGAGGAAGTCCGAATTCACCGCGTGCTGGAGCATGAAGCGTCCGAGCAGTCCGGACTCCCGGGGATCGCCCGGCGCCGCCTCTGTCGGTCGGTACGCGAGCGGCACGAGAAGAAACAGCGCGCGCGTGCGCCCCGGATGCCGGATGGCGAACTGCAGAGAGGAGGGCGCGCCCGCCGAGATCCCCGCGACCGCGGCGCGCTCGATGCCGAGCGCGTCCAGCAGGCACGCATGCGCGTCCGCCTGAGCCTGCGGCGTCGCGTCGGGCGGAAGCGGCGTGCGCAGATAACCGAAGCGCGACATGGCGATGACGCGGTAGCCGCGGCGTGCGAGCTCGCCGCCGAATTCGATGCCCTGGTCGAAGCCGCCGCCCGCGCCGTGCACCAGCAGCAGTGCCGGGCCCTCGCCCATCTCGGCGTATTCGATGGAGCCGCATGCGGTCGTGGCGATGCGGCTGCCGTGCGCGACGCGGCGCGTGGCGCGCTCGAGGTCGCCGGCGAAGGCCGCGTAGCCCAGGCCGAGGATCACCACCGCGAGCGCCGCCGAGCCCCAGGCCGTGGCGTGCAGCGAGTACCAGCGCTGGCCCTGCATCATCGAAGGCAGCAGCGCATAGATCCCTAGCAAGGCGTAGTAGAGGGCGCCTGTCACGGGATCGAGCGTCCTCAAGTACTGCTCCAGGGAAATGCCGCGCAGCGGAAGCACGAGAGCGAATTCCGCCGCGAGCATCAGGGCCAGAGCGGCGAATCCCATCGCCAAGCGCACGCGCAGGGCCGGGGCAAGCGCCAAGCGCCGCACCAGATGACGCGCGGCGAAGAACATGGCCGTGGCCATGACCGGCATCTCGAGAAGCTCCGCGGCGCGGCTCCCGATCTGCGGTACAAGCCACAGCACGCGCAGCGCGCCGAGCGCGAACCCGGCGCCGAACACGACCAGGAAATACAGCACCGCCGCCTTGAGCGCGGACTTCATCGGACGATGAACACCGAGTCCTCGGTCACCGCCACGCTTTAGCTCAAAAGTAGCCGCGCTGCGCTTCCAGAAGGCGGCGCCGTGCCTCGAACTCCGCCTGATCGATCTCGCCGCGGGCATAGCGCTCCTTGAGAATCTCCATCGCGTGCCCGCCGTGCGCATGGTCCGGGCGCATCACGAGATAGATCACCGACACGCAGGCGACGAGGAAAAGCATCATCATCAGCGGGCCGAACCACATCCAGTGCGCCGGTCCGTAGCCGCCCCACCAATCGCTCCACCACATAGGCGCTCCTTTCTGACTGCCTCCTAGTGTGTTCCCGCCGCCAGGGTGCGCCTTGAGACAGATCAACGCCCGGCCATGATGCTGCGGCACTAGCCGCGCAAGCGCGGCGCGTAGCAATGCCCGCGTACGCTCGGGGGATGTACGTCGCCCTCCAGCCCATCGTGGCGCTCATCGCCGGGGTGCTCATCCTCGCGATGCCGCGCCTGCTCAACTACATCGTCGCGCTGTACCTCATCCTCATCGGGATCCTCGGCCTGGTGAAGTTCTAGGGCACCAGCGGTAAGACAAGAGGCTGTCGCCCAGGCGGTCGGAGCGGCCGGAGCGTGCGCGCCGCGTCCTGGGGGGAGGACAGATCGCGGCCGTGCTGCGTAAGATAGGGCGCGAAGGGAGCTTTAACCTTGCCGCTGCCGCCCTCACGTAGCTAAGTCATGAAATACAAGGATTACTACAAGATCCTGGGGGTGCCCCGCACCGCGAGCGAGGACGAGGTCAAGAAGGCCTACCGCAAGCTCGCGCGCAAGTACCACCCCGACGTCTCCAAGGAGACCGACGCCAAGGAGAAGTTCCAGGAGGTCTCGGAGGCTTATGAGACGTTGCGCGACAAGGAAAAGCGCGCCGCCTACGACAGCCTGGGAAGCGGCTTTCGACCGGGGCAAGATTTCCGCCCGCCGCCCGACTGGTTCGAGCGCTTCGGCGGCGGCCGCGGCGAGGACCTGGGCGGGGTCGACCTCTCGGACCTGTTCGAGTCGCTTGGCGCCTTCGGCCGCGCCACCGGCTTTGGCCGCGGCCGCGGCGGCGGACGGCGCGGTCCCGCCATGGCTTTTCCTGGCGAGGACCACGAAGCGGCCGTGCGCCTCACGCTGGACGAAGCGTTCCGCGGCGCCGAGCGCACGGTCCAGCTCGACGGCCGCAGCTTCACCGCGCGCATTCCGGCCGGCGCCACCGACG
>DASYPG010000210.1:0-7940 GCA_036006885.1 Burkholderiales bacterium
TCGCCGAGACCGCGCTGCAGGCGAAAGACGCCGCCGAAGCGGTCGAGCTCGACATCGAGCCGCTGCCCGCGGTGACGCTGCCGAGCGAGGCGGCGAAGCCGGGCGCGCCGCAGCTCTACGACGACGTGCCCGGGAACGTGATCGTCGATTTTCTGTTCGGAGAGCCCGAGAAGGTCGCGGAAGCGTTCCGTACCGCCTTTCACGTTACGAAGCTCAGCCTGAGGAACACGCGGGTCGTCGTCGCCGCGATGGAACCTCGCGCAGCGGTGTGCAGTTTTGAAAAAGCAACAAGCAGGTGGACGTTGATTGCACCCGGCCAGGGCGTGTTCGGGATGCGAAACCAGCTCGCCGACATCCTCGGCGTGCCGCAGGACAAGGTGCGCATGCGCACCTGGCACGTCGGCGGCTCCTTCGGCATGAAAGGCTCGATCTATCCCGAGTACGTGTGCCTCGCCCACGCGGCGCGCGCGCTGGGTCGGCCGGTGAAGTGGACCGACGAGCGCTCCGGCAGCTTCGTGTCCGACCATCACGGCCGCGACCACGAGATGACCGCGGCGCTGGCCTTGAACAAGAATGGTGAATTCCTGGCATTGAGAGTCGAAGGCCACGGCAACGTCGGCGCTTATGTCGGCAGCGTCGCACCCCAGCCGCCCACGATGAACGTGGTGCGCAACGTCACGAGCGTCTACCGCACGCCGTTCCTGGAAGTATCCACCAAGGCGATGGTCACCAATACCTCGCCGGTGAGCGCCTATCGCGGCGCCGGGCGCCCCGAAGCGAACTACTACATGGAACGGCTCATCGACCAGGCCGCGGCCGCGATGGGCATCGACCGTTTCGAGCTGCGCCGCCGCAACCACGTGCGCCCCGAGCAGATCCCGTACAAGGCCGCTTCGGGCATGACCTACGACAGCGGCGACTTCGGTACGCTGTTCGAAAAGGCGCTGCAGGCGGCGGACGTTGCCGGTTTTGCCGAACGAAAAAAACAGAGCAAAAAGAAAGGGAAGCTCCGCGGCCTGGGCGTGGGCAGCTACCTTGAAGTCACCGCGCCGCCGAACAAGGAGATGGGCGGCATCCGCTTCGAGGTGGCAGGAAGTGATGCGGTCGGTGTGACGATGATCTCCGGCACGCTCGACTACGGCCAAGGCCACGCGGCGCCGTTCGCGCAGGTGCTGAGCTCGCGCCTGGGCATCCCGTTCGACAAGATCCGCCTCCTGCAGAGCGATTCCGACGAGCTCGCGTTCGGCGCCGGCACCGGCGGCTCGCGCTCGGCCATGATGGGCGGCGGCGCGCTGGCGGAGGCCTCCGAGCTGGTGATCCGGAAAGGCAAGGAGCTCGCCGGCGAGGTGCTCGAGACCGCCGCGAGCGACATCGAGTTCCGGGACGGCCGCTTCGCCGTGACCGGGACCGATCGCTCCGTCTCCCTGGAAGACCTTGTCAAGAGGTTTCCAGGAAAGCTTGATGTCAAGCACGTCACCGAGGTGATCCCCTCTGCGTTCCCGAACGGCTGCCACGTCGCCGAGGTCGAGATCGACCCCGACACGGGCGCGGTCGAGGTGGTGCGCTACAACTCGGTGAACGACTTCGGCACGGTGCTGAATCCGCTCCTCGTCGAGGGCCAGATCCACGGCGGCGTGGTGCAGGGCATCGGCCAGTGCCTGATGGAGAGCGCGCAGTACGACGGCGAGGCCCAGCTCCTCACCGGCTCGTTCATGGACTACGCGCTGCCGCGCGCGGGGGACACGCCGGAGCGCATCGGCTGGCAGAGCCATCCGGTCCCGGCGAAAACCAATCCGCTCGGCGCCAAGGGGTGCGGCGAGGCCGGCTGCGCCGGCGCGATGACCTCGGTGATGAACGCGGTGGTCGATGCGCTGCGCGATATCGGCATCTCGCACTTCGACATGCCCGCCTCGCCTCAACGCGTCTGGCAGGCCATCCAGCACGCTCTTAGAACTCAGTCAGGAAACTGAAAGCTCAGCGCCCAACGCGTCGCATCGCGACAGACAAGTAGTTGTAACAGCGATATCCACAAAAACTGTGGGTAACTATGTGGGTATCTGCCGGACGCAGGGGCAAGAAATAGTTCCTCCGCAGGTAAAGACGGTCCGGATTAAAAATTGGGCGCTTTTTTCTTCGATCCGGCGCGGACTTGCGCGAAAGAATCGGGTTCCGCGCAGTGTCGCCGGAGTAAAACGTCTCTCTGCGGCGACAGTTTTTGGGCTTTGGATAAGTCTAGAGCGGCAGGCCGACATAGTTCTCGGCGAGGGCGGTTTGCGCGGCCTGGGACGCGACAATGTATTCGAGCTCGGCGAGCTGCATGCGGCGCCCGAAATCGCCCTCCTCGGGAAAGCGGTGCAGGAGCTTGGTCATCCACCACGAGAAGCGCTCGGCTTTCCACACCCGGGCGAGCGCGCGCGCCGAGTAGCCGTCGAGCCCCGTTTCGTCTTTTTCAAGATAGTAAGAAACCAGGGCCTCGGCGAGGTAGTGGACGTCGCTCGCGGCGAGGTTGAGGCCCTTCGCGCCGGTGGGCGGCACGATGTGGCCGGCATCGCCCGCGAGGAACAGGCGCCCGAAGCGCAGCGGCTCGGCGACGAAGCTGCGCAGCGGCGCGATGCTCTTCTCGATCGCGGCGCCCGTCCGCAGCCGCGCCGCCGACTCGCGCGGCAGGCGCCGCGTGAGCTCCTTCCAGAAGCGCTCGTCGGGCCATTCGTCGAGCTGCTCCGAGAGCGGGCACTGCACGTAATAGCGGCTGCGCGTGCGGCTGCGCATGCTGCAGAGCGCGAAGCCGCGCTCGTGCGAGACGTAGATGAGCTCCTCCGATACGGGCTCGGTGTCGGAGAGCACGCCGAGCCAGCCGAAGGGATAGACGCGCTCGTAGAGGCGGATCGCCTCGGGCGGCACCGAGGCGCGCGACACGCCGTGGAAGCCGTCGCAGCCGGCGATGAAGTCGCACTCCACGCGCTTCGACTTACCATCGAGAACATAGTCGATCGCGGGGGACGTTGATTCGGATTCAAAGTCGTGGAGCGTGACGTCGCGCGCCTCGTAGACGGTTTCTGCGCCACTGGCGGCGCGCGCCTGGACGAGGTCCTTGGTGATCTCCGTCTGGCCGTAGACCGTGACGCTGCGGCCGGCGAGCCGCTCGAGGTCGATGCGGTGGCGGGCGCCGCCGAAGGCCAGATCGAAGCCGTCGTGCACCAGCCCTTCGGCCTTGCAGCGCGCGCCGACGCCGGCGCGCTCGAGGAGCGCAACCGTGCCGCTTTCGAGCACCCCCGCGCGCACGCGCGCGAGCACGTGCTCCTGCGAACGGCTCTCGAGAATGACGTTGTCGACGCCGGCGCGATGCAGGAGCTGGCCTAGCAGCAGCCCCGCGGGCCCGGCGCCGATGATCGCGACTTGGGTGCGCACCGGGCCATTCTACAAATGGAAGGGCCCCGCACGAGGCGGGGCCCTTGTGCCCGACTGATCGGGCGGCGCCTAGCTGGGCGCATCTTGCATCCGCGTGACCGCGGTTAAGCCCGCGCGAGAGGTCCGGTATCCCGACAGGTCGCCGGGAATCCCGAGTTGCGTTGCTGCTTTCGGCCTTCGCAGGCTCGTGTTCAATCTAACACTTCGGCGCCCGCGGTCAAGGGGTCGGCGAAAGAATGTGGATCACGCGGCTCGCGATCAGTTCTTTCGTCTTCGCGCCGTAAGCCGCCATGTGCGGGGCCGCGACGTGCGCCTGCAGCGCTTCCATGCTCTCCCACTTCTCGATCACGAGAAACGTGTCCGGGCCCCATTTCGTCTGGAACTTCAGCGCGTTCTCGGCATCGACGGCGGCGCCGTACTCGATGCAGCCGTTCTCGGCGCGCACCGCGGGAACGTTGGCCCGGAACTGGCGCAGGATCTGGTCGCGCTTGCCGGGCTTGGCGGTAATGATGGCGATAACATGGATCATGAGCTCCTACTCCTCAAGAAAATCGGGGTCTGACCCCGATTCTATTTTCTAAATTGCAAACCTCGATTTCGCGCGAAGAGCTGGCGAGCCTGCCGATCCAGCGCTACGAGGGGGAGGTTCGTTTCCTCGAGTCCGCGCAGGCGCTCGCGCACGAAGCCGCGGCGATCCGGCGCGAAAGCGTGCTCGGATTCGACACCGAGACGCGCCCCGCCTTCCGCAAGGGCGAGAGCTACCCGCCTGCGCTCGTGCAGCTCGCCGGCGAGGCGGTGGTCTGGATCTTTCCGCTGCAACGGGTCGATTGCTCCACTGTGTTGCGCGAAGTCTTTCAATCGGAAATCGTTAAAGCGGGTATTGGGGTCGTCGACGACCTGCGGCAGATGAAGAAGGTGTTCGCCTTCGAGGAAGCTAGCGTCGTGGACATCGGCGGGCTCGCCAGGCGCCACGGCGTCGAGCAGACGGGCTTGCGCAATCTCGCGGGGATCGTGCTCGGCTACCGCATCCCGAAGGGCAACCGCACCTCGAACTGGGGCGCCGCCCGCCTTACGCAGCAGCAGATCGCTTATGCCGCAATGGACGCGTGGGCCGCTCGGGCGCTTTATCTGCGGCTCGCGGCGTGAGCACGACGAGGTTCGCCGGCACGCGCTCGGCGTAGCGCCGGCCCCACGAGTCCTCCAGCTCGAGCGCCACCGCGTAGGGCAGCAGCCGGGAGAATTCTTCCTCGCTCGCCGGATCGGCGCTCGCCAGGTATTGCCGCAGGGCGGCAATCGCCTCGCGGTGCTCGTCGCCGCGCGGCGCGAGGACCGGCATCAGCTTGAGCGCGAAGACGAGAAGCGAAAGCGCCATTGCCGCGGCGACCAGCGCCGCCGCGGCCGGCGGCGTATCGAGCGCGAGCATCGCCAGCACGCCGGCGGCCCCGATACCCGCCGCGGCGAGCGTGAACGGGGCGTGGCGCGCCCAGAGGCGCGCGCCGAAGGCCTCGCGCAACTCCACGGAGAGGCGGCGGCCCGCTTCTTCCAGCGTGCGCCCGTGCCGGCGGATTTCGACCTCGCGGTTGCGCAACAGGCGCCGCGCGAGCGACTGCTCTCCCGGAAGCCATTCCACATCGTTGCCGCCGCGCTCGAGCTTCAGGCGCTCGCCGTGGTCGTACACCCGCAGGTAGCCGCGGCTTTGCAGGCCGAGAATCGCGGCGCTCAGGCAGCGCTCGTCGTAGCCGCCGCGGTCGATGAAGCGCACGCCGCCCGGGCCCACGCGCTCGGGCGGAACCCCGCGAGGCGCCGGCGCGGGAGCGCGGGCGAAGCGCCTGCGGCAGGCGAAGAGGACGCCGAGCATCAGCGCGAAGATCGCCATGCCCACCGGCACGCCGCGATTGGTGGCGAGGTACCAGGTGCCGCGCTCGAGGTGCGACGGGGGCTCGACCACGCCCTTCGGAAACGAGACCAGAATCGCCATGCCTTCGCGCGCCGCGAGCGGCCGCGTGGCGCGGAACGCCGCCGCGCTTTCTCGCACGAAGGCGTGGTAGTCCTGTCCTTGCGCGCCGTGCGCGCCGGTATAGGCCTCGACCTTCAGGCTGCTCGCCGGCACCGCACGCTCGAAGCTCACCTCAGTGCTCACGCGCTCCACGGCCGCGCCCAGGCCGGCGCCGACCTCCCAGTAGAGCTCGTCGCGCTCATCGAGGAATGCGATCTCGCGCGCGGTGCGGTAGACGATCTGGTAGACCTGCTTGCCGCGCTCGAGCGCGCGGCCCGGCTCGCCGGTGCGGATGCGCGCGCCGTTCGCCATGCGCTCGACCGCGTAAGGCTCCGGGCGGCCGTTGCGCAGCACCTCGTCCACCACGATCGGCACCTTGACGTAGTTGCCTTGGCGGTCGCGATACTCCTGCGCGAGCTCGCGCACCAGGCCGCGCTGCGGCTCGCGCGCCGCGCTCTGCAGCTCGATGGTCTCGGTGACGGCGAGCTCGCCGCTCGCGGCGATGCGGATGTCGCTGTGGAAGGCGCTGACGCGCTCCACCGCGTGCGCCGCCGTCGACAGGCACACGATTCCCCCGATTGCGACCAAGACCCCTTTGTTCACGGCTTGTCCTTGGTGCAAGTTTAGTCGCGGCGTGACTCAGTTCGCTGACAGGTTTTCCCTGCTGGACAACACTTCGGTCATGGAACTTTCCAAAGCGGTCGCGGGCACCGCGCTCCTCATCATCGT
The DNA here is from genome assembly GCA_036006885.1 of Burkholderiales bacterium. GTDB lineage: Bacteria > Pseudomonadota > Gammaproteobacteria > Burkholderiales > SG8-39 > SCGC-AG-212-J23. Next base: position 6,134 of record DASYPG010000210.1, read on the forward strand.
CCTGCTCGCCCTCGGACACGCCTCGGCGCTAACTAATTCACAGGAAACGCCCCAGGCGGAAGAATCGCAAGGCGGGGCTCACAGCGGCGCGCAAGGCGCAGCAGCTCCCGATCACGGGTAACGAGGCAGTCGGCTCGCGCGGCGGCCGCGAGTGTGAGAAATTTCTGGTCGTCCGGGTCGCGGCAAATAGGCAAGCCCCCCACGGAAGCGACGGGTTCGATTTTGATGACAACTTTTTCACACTGCTCAAGACAGGCAGCGACGTCAACGCTGCGTCCCAGCGGATAGGCGAGCACACGCTCGAGCTCGGCGAGGCAGGCCGGGTCGATCAGAACATCGGCGCGGCCCTCGCCCACCGCCGCGCGCAGCCCGGCGAGCGCCGGCTCGTCGAACACCAGCCAGTCGAGCCACACCTGGGTGTCGAGGACCAGGCGCATCCTGCGCAGGAGCACGAGCTCGGGTGCGCCGCCGCGCTCGACGAACACGATGGCGTTCTGCTCGAGGCGGCGACCGAGCGCCTCGGCGTCGGGGCGCGAGATTCCCAGCACGAGGAGGCTCGGCTCCGCGCCCCAGCGTCCGTCGGGGTCGCGCCCTTCGCCCGGAAGCGAGGGCAGTGCGAGCGATGCCCGCAGCGCCGCCATCGCGGCCTCGTTCGCGGCAGGGTCCCGAGCTTCGCCGCGAGGATTGGCGGCCGTGACGAACGCCGCAGTGGACGCGCCGTGAGATTCGAGCAGCCGGTCGAGGTCGGGGCCGTGCACCCCGATGCGCAGGACCGTTCCAAAATCCAGTGCGTAGAGGGCGCGCTCGTATGAATCGATCAGATCGGGCGTGAGCGGCATGGATTGCAAAACGTGGTGTAGTCCCGGAACGAGCCGGTGCAATAAGGGGCACAATTCGCGCTATGTCCGATAGGCTCGGCACCGTGCTCTTCGCCGACGTGAGCGGCAGCACCAGCCTCTACGAGACCGCGGGCGACGACGCCGCGCTCGAGGCGATCTCCGCCTGCCTCGCCGCGGCGCGCGCCGCCACCGAAGCCTCGGGCGGGCGCGTGGTGAAGACGATGGGCGACGAGATCATGTCGATCTTCCCGGGTCCGGACGCGGCGGCCAACGCCGCCACCGACATCCAGGCGAGGATCGAGGCGCTGCCGGAGGTCGCGGGCAAGAAGCTCGGGGTGCGCGTGGCCTTCCATCACGGCCCGGTGCTCCAGCGCGACGACGACATCTTCGGCGATACGGTGAACCTCGCGGCGCGGCTCGTGGCGCAGGCGAAGAAGGGCGAGATCATCCTTTCCACCGACACCGCCGCGCTGCTCGGGCCGATCGTCCGCAGCATGGTGCGCGAGCTCCATGCGATCACGGTGAAAGGCAAGGCCGAGGAGATCGGCCTCGCCGAGCTGATCTGGCGGCGGGACGTTGACGCGACGGTATTCACCGGAGTGCGAAGCCGCGGCCGCATCGCGCGCGGCGCGCTGCGCCTGCGCTACCGCGGCAGCGAGGTGACGCGCAGGCGCGATTCCGACTCGATCCACATCGGGCGCGATTCCGGTAACGGCCTCGTGGTCCACGACGAAATGGCCTCCCGCCAGCACTGCAGCATCGAGCGCAGGCAGGACGACTTCGTGCTGCTCGATCACAGCACCAACGGCACCTATGTCACCGTCGAGGGCGACGCCGAGCGGCCCGTGCGCCGCTCGGAGTTCCACCTGCGCAAGCACGGCTGGATCACGTTCGGGCAGCCGCGCGGCCCGGGCGTCGAAGAGGTCGAGTTCTTCATCGACGATTGAATTCGGGGTCAGAGCCCGATC
>DASYPG010000211.1:0-1565 GCA_036006885.1 Burkholderiales bacterium
GTGCCGCCCCAGGTATCGAAGAGCATGACCGCCTGGGCGCCGGCATCGATCTGGGCATTCAGGTAGTCGCTCACCGCGCGGGCGTTCACCTCGAGAATTCGGTGAAGAAGGTCCGGACGCGCATGCAGCATGGTCTTGAGAATGCGCCAGTCGTCGCTACCGCTGCCTTCGACCATGTAGCAGGCGAGCGTGAAAGGGCTGCCCGAGAAGCCGATGAGCGGGACGCGCTCGGCGAGCGCCTGTCGCGTCGCGCGCACCGCTTCGAGCACGTAGCGCAGCTCCGCGGAAGGATCGGGCGGCACGAGCTTGCGGATCGCCGCCTCGTCGCGCAGCGGCTCCCGGAAGCGCGGGCCCTCGCCTTCGCCGAACGAAAGGCCCAGACCCATCGCGTCGGGGATGGTCAGGATGTCGGAGAACACGATCGCGGCGTCGAGCGCGAAGCGCTCGAGCGGCTGCAGCGCGACCTCGGCGCACAGCTCCGGAGTGCGCGCCAGCTCGAGAAAGCTGCCGGCGCGTGCGCGCGTCGTTTTGTACTCGGGCAGGTAGCGGCCCGCCTGCCGCATCAGCCAGGTCGGCGTGTAGGCGGTCGGCTGGCGCGCGAGCGCGCGCAGGAACGTGTCGTTCTTCAAAGAAGCCTGGTGGTGATGTGCTTCCATTCCGCCTCGGTCACCGGCGTGATCGAAAGGCGGTTTCCGGGACGCAGCGTGACCATGTTCTTCAACGGCTTGTGCTTTCGCATCTCCTCCAGGGGGAGGAGGTGGGTTTTCTTCACCGCGCGGACGTCGACGTTGAACCAGCGCGGCGCCTCGCGCTTGGAGGCGGGGTCGTAGTAGTCGCTCTTCGGATCGAACTGCGATTCGTCCGGGTAGGCCGCCGATGCCACTTCGGCGAGGCCGGCGACGCCGGGCTCAGGGCAGCTCGAATGGTAGAACAGCACGCCGTCGCCGATCCGCATGTCCTTCAGCATGAAGTTGCGCGCCTGATAGTTGCGCACGCCGCTCCAGGGCGTGGTGCGGCGGGGCGCCGCGAGCGCGTCGTCGATCGAGCACTCGTCGGGCTCGCTCTTCATCAGCCAGTACTTGATTGCGGAAATCGGGGTCAGAGCCCGATTTTATGCGGAAGGCGAGGTTCCCCGCCGTGGCGGTGGGCTTGCTCCCGAACCCTGGCTAAACAGGGCGGTCGCTTTCCGGTCACATCAGGTTCGTCCGGCCCGCCCAAGGCAGGGGACGATCACAACAGTGACAAACTGGGTCCGCAACCTAAGGAAGCTATCGGTTCGGAAATTTAAGCCCGGTCGCTCACCGCAGGGAACAGGATCTTTTTAAAACAAGTTCTCCTGCTTTGCAATCGCCGCGTCAATCTTTGACGCGATCGCGCTGATACGGCGCTTGGCCTTGCCGACGTCGAAGCCCGCGCCCAGCCGCACGCTTAGCAATTCGTGCGCCACGTTGAGCGCCGCCATGACCGCGATGCGCTCGGCGCCCATCACTTTGCCGGCCTTGTGGATCTCGTTCATCTTGGCGTCGAGATAAGCGATCGCCTGCTGAAGCGATTCGCGCTCGCCT
>DASYPG010000212.1:0-16427 GCA_036006885.1 Burkholderiales bacterium
CGCCTCCAGCTTGCCGAGCGCGCGCGCTGCCTTGTAGATCGCATTCACGCCGAGGTGCGGCATCGAGCCGTGCGCCGAAACGCCCTTGAAGCGCGCGTGGAACTTGACCGAGCCCTTGTGGCCGACCAGCGGATAGTTCGACGTCGGTTCGCCCACTATGATCGCACCGGCCTTTCCAAGAAGCTTGCCTTGCTCCGAAAGATGACGCGAACCTATGCAACCGCCCTCTTCGGCCGCGGTCAGCACGATGACGACGCCAGGCGTGCCCGCGAGCCGCTTCGCCATCGCGCGCGCCGCGAGCAGGATCGCGGCCACGCCAGCTTTCATGTCGGAGGAGCCGCGGCCGTAGAGGCGGTCACCGTCGGTCTCGCCGCTGAACGGATCGCGCGTCCAGGCGCGCGTGCCGATCGGCACGACGTCGAGGTGCCCGGTGAGGCAGAGCGGCGCCTTCGTGTCCAAGCCGCCGGCGCGCGCGATCACGCTGGTGCGCGTATCCGCATACTCGTGGTAGTCGACGCGGTAGCCCCACTCCTGGAGCAAGCTCCCAGCGTAGCGCGCGCAGTCCCGCTCGCGGCCGGGAGGATTGACCGTGTCGAACCGGAGCAGCGACCGGGTGAGAGAGATGGCCTCTGATCCGCTCATGCCGAGAATGATAAGACTTTTAGCGCTTACGCAGCGCGTCGAGCGCGCCGCCGAGGATTCCCTTGGGCATGTAGATGATGAAGAGCACGAGCATCAGCCCGTAGATGGTGCTGTCCAGCGCGGGAAAGCGGTTGCCCCACGCGAGGCGCAGGCCTTCGGCGAGCAGCAAGGTGAACGCGGCGCCCACCGTCGGACCCAGCATGACGAACATGCCGCCGGCGATGACGCCGAACACCATCTGCAGGCTGATCGCGATGCCCGATACGGTATCGGGGTTCACGTAGAGCTGGTATTGCGCGTACAGAATTCCGCCCGCACAGGTCATGAGCGCCGAGACGAGCGTGATGCGGAGCTTGGCGCGCGTGACGTGGATGCCCACGGAAGCGGCGGCCTCCTCCTCCTCGCTGATCGCCTGGAGAGCGAGGCGCCCCATGCTGCGGTCGACCGCGCGCCACACCCACAGCCCGGCCAACCAGAAGACGGCGACGATCGCGAGCCACACCCACTTGCTGGAGAACTGCAGCGCGCCGAGCGCGACCGTCGTGCCCTCGGTAAGCGCGCCGTTCGGCGTCGCGCCGAGCGAGCCGCCGGTCTGCTCGCGCATCGCCGTGAAGACCAGCCGCGTCACTTCCGAGAGGGCGAGCGTGACGAGCGCGAAGTAGTGGCCGACGATGCGCAAGCGGAAGCAGGGATAGGCGATGACGATCGCGACGACGGCCGCCACGGCGAGCGCCGCCGGCGCGCCGATCCAGGGCGAGACGCCGTAGTGGTTCCAGAGCATGACCACGGTGTAGGCGCCGATGCCCATGAACGCGCCGTGACCGAAGCTCACCATGCCCATGCGGCCCATCAGGGACCAGCTCGTGTAGATGTAGCCCCACAGCAACACGAGGATCATCAGGTGCAAGGGATAGTTGCCGATCATCGCTTAAAGAATCCCTGCGGCCTGACGAACATCATCGCGATGAAGAAGGCGAAGGCGATGACGTAGCCCCACTCAATGGCGAAGAAGAAGCCGCCCACCGAGATGAACTGCGCGAAGACGAACGCGGCGACCAGGCCGCCGACCATGCTGCCCAGGCCGCCGAGCACGCAGATGAGAAAGATGATCGGGCCGAACGAAAGGCCGATCGCGGGATGCACGTCGTACTGCAGCACCAGCAGGCAGGCGCCGAGGCCGGCGAGCGCGCCGCCGATCGCCGAGGTGATGACGAACACTCGCCCGGGGTCGACGCCCATCAGCGGCATGACCGCGCGGTCCTGGCTGATCGCGCGGATCGCCGTTCCCAGATAGGTCTTATTCAGGAATGCGTAAAGACCGAGGACGCCGGCGATCGCTACGCCGAACGCAACCAGTCTTGCGGCGGAGAACGACATCTCGCCCAGGCGCACCGGCGGCAGGCTCACGCCGAGGTTCTTGAAGTCGACGCCAAAGGCGAGCGTCGCCGCCGCCTGGAGGAAGAAGAGCACGCCGCCGGTCACCAGCAGCTGGTTGATCGGCTCCGCCGAGAGCACCGGACGAATGACCAACTGGTGCAGCGCCACGCCGAGCACCGCGACCATCACGATCGCCGCGGCCATCGCGGCGATGAGCGGCCAGTGGTACTGCACGTGCAGGTAGTAGACCGTGTACATGCCGCACATGATCAGCTCGGCGTAGCAGATCCACACCACGTCGATCACGCCGAAGATCAGGTTCAGGCCGAGCGAGAGCAGCGCGAGCAGCCCGCCGAGAAGCAGGCCGTTCAGCACCGCTTCCAGCAGGAAGATGTCGAAGATCTCGCTCACAGGCCGAGGTATGCCTTTTGAATCTCTCTTGAAGCGAGCATTTCGGCCGCGCTCCCCGAGAGGATGATTCGACCGGCTTCCAGCAGGTAAGCCCGACCGACCACCTTCAGCACCTGGCGGATGTTCTGCTCGACGATCAGCACCGTGTAACCCTCGGCGCAGATCCGGCGCACCAGCTCGAAGATCGATTGCACGACGACCGGCGCGAGTCCGGCGGAAGGCTCATCGAGCAGCAACAGCTTCGGTCCAGACATCAGCGCGCGGCCGATGGCGCACATCTGCTGCTCGCCGCCCGACAGTGTTCCTGCGGCCTGGTCTTTTCTCTCCTTCAAACGCGGGAACAGGCCATATACAACTTCTTTTCGCGCCTCGAATTTGTTCCGAGAAGTAAAGGCGCCCATGCGGAGGTTCTCTTCGATGGTCAGACGCGGGAAGAGCCGCCGGTTCTCGGGGACGTGGGCGATTCCTCTTGAAACGACCTCGTGCGGCGGGGTTTTCGAAAGGCTCTCGTTTTCGAAAACAATCGCGCCCTGCACGGGCTCGATCAGCTTCGAGATCAAACGCAGCAGCGTCGTCTTGCCGGCGCCGTTCGGGCCGATCACCGCCACCGACTCGCCGGCGCGCACCTCGAGGTTGACGCCGAAGAGCGCCTGGAAGCCGCCGTAGCCGGCGGAGACGTTCTCAAGCGAAAGCATCGGTGCCGAGATAGACCTCGATGACCTTCGGATCGCGCGAGACTTCCGCCGGCTTGCCATGCGCGATCACCACGCCGTGGTCGAGCACCACGCAGCGGTCGACGACGCGCATCAGCACGCCCATGATGTGCTCGACCCAGACGATGGTGACGCCGCGCTGCGCGCGGATGTTGGAGAGCATGTCGGCGGCCTGCTCCATCTCGGCGTGGTCGAGGCCGCCGAGCGACTCGTCGGCGAGCAGCAGCTTCGGCTGCGTCGCGAGCGCGCGCGCGAGCTCGAGCTTCTTCAGCGCTGCGGCGCCGAGGCCTTCGACGCCGGTTTCCTGCAGGCCGACGAGCTTCAGCGTTTCCGACGCAAGCGCAAAAGCTTTTTCACGGGAGATGCGTGCATTCGAGCCGTAAAAAGCCGCGAGAGCGACGTTCTCCGGGACGGAGAGCTTCTTGAACGGCCGCGGGATCTGGTAGGTGCGGCCGAGGCCGGTGTGCGCGACGCGGTAGGCGGGAAGGCCGGCGATCTCCTCGCCGCGGAAGCGCACCGAGCCCGAGTCGGGCTTGAGCGCGCCGGCGACGAGGTTGAAGGTGGTGCTCTTGCCCGAGCCGTTCGGGCCGATGAGGCCGAGGATCTCGCCCTCGGCCACCTCGAAGGAAACGCCGCTTACCGCAGTGAAACCGCCAAAGCGTTTGGTAAGTCTTGAGACTTCGAGTAGCACCTATGGGGCCAGCGCGTGCCCCTTCGGGAAAGGCAGCACGGGATCGGCGCCGATCTCCTTCGGCCAGACGATCCTGCCCTTGCCGTCGACAAACTGGATCACGACCGGAAAGGCGCGCTCGTTCTGTCCGGCGAGCGGGTGCCCGGGCGGATAGAACTTGACGCCGTAGCCCTGCATCGTGCCGCCGACCGGGATGTCGGTCTCGAGCGCGGCCTTGCGCAGCGCCTCGGAGTCGAAGCCGCCGTATTTCTTGATCGCGCGCGGCAGCACGTCGTTCAGCAGGATCCAGGTGTTGTTGAAGCCCATCGACACGTGCGGCGGCAGCTCGCCCGGGCCCTTCACCGCCTGGTAGCGCTTCACCATCTCCTGCGTCATGTTCCAGACGCCCGGCTTGAGCGTCTTCGGATCGAGCAGCTGCGCCGCCGCCGGGTCGATGGTGTGAAAGTAGTTAACGTCCTTGCCGAAGGTCTGGGTCAGCTTGTCGATCTGGCTGTGGCCGGCGCCGTGGCCGATCACCGCCTTGACCTTGAGCCCCTGCTCCTTCGCCTGTCGCAGGAAGAGCGTGATGTCCGGGTTGTAGCCGGTGTGCAGCAGCACGTCGGGCCGCGCGCGCCTGAGCTTGGTGACGAGGCTCGAGAGGTCTGGCGCGGTGGCCGAGTAGCCTTCCTTGAGGACGATGTTCAGGCCGTGCTTCTTGCACTGCGCCTCATTGCCGTTCGCCACGCCGACGCCGTACGGACCGTCCTCGTGGATGATCGCGACGCGCAGGTTCTTGGGATCGGTGCCGAACTTGGATTTCGCGTAGTGGTTGATGTAGTCGCACGACCAGGCGCCGAATTGGTCGGAGTGCGCCTGCGGCCGGAAGACGTACTGCAGCTTCTTGTCCTTGAACACCGCGGTGGCGATGCAGACGTTGAGCCAGGTGAACTTCTTGCGCGAGTCGGCCTGCTGCACCATCGGCACGCACTGCGCGCTCGAGTACACGCCGCTGACGATGTCGACCTTCTCCTGGTCGATGAGGCGCGTCATCTCGTTGATCGCCACGTCGACCTTCGACTGCGCGTCGACGAAAATGGCGTTGATCCGGTAGCCGGCGACCCCGCCGCGCTCGTTGAAGTAGTCGACTGCCGCCTTGGTGCCGATCTGCGCCGGCTCCGAGCCGCCGCCGGCGAACGGGCCGGTGAGGTCGTAGATGAAGCCGATCTTGATTTCCTTCTGCTGCGCGAACGCCACAGCCGAGGCGGCGAGCGCTGCCGCCGCGAGAACGCGTCGTACCGACATGGGAAACCCTCCTCGCCGCCGAGTCTACCTAATGTGTAGCAAGTTGTGACGGCGCTGGCGGATCCGCAAAACCCGCTCACAAAGTTCGGATCCCGGCCGGCGCGGCGCCTGCCCTAATGGAGGCATGAAAACACTCCTTGCAGTTGTGGCCGCTACCGCAGCCCTAAGCGGCTGCGTCGTCGCCCCGCTCGAGCCTGGGCCCGTGGTGTATGCGTCGCCGCCGCCGGTGGTGGTCGCGCGGCCCTACTACGCGTACCCCCGCTACGGCTACTGGCACCGCGGCTACTGGCGCTGAGCTACTCGGCGGCGCCCTTTTGCCGGAGAAGCTGCCACACCTTCTCGGGCGTGATGGGAATGTCGACGTGCGTGACGCCGAGGTGCGAGAGCGCGTCCACCACCGCGTTGGCGATGGCGGGCGGCGCGCCGACGGTGGCCGACTCGCCCACGCCCTTGGCGCCGAACGGGTGGTGCGGCGAAGGCGTGATGGTCTTGTCGGTCTCCCAGTTCGGGCACTCGAGCGCGGTCGGCACGTAGTAGTCGAGGAAGCTGCCGCCCGAGATGTTGCCGTCCTCGTCGTAGCTGATTTCCTCGTACAGCGCCGGTCCCACGCCTTGCGCGAGGCCGCCGTGAATCTGGCCGTCGACGATCATCGGGTTGATGATGTTGCCGCAGTCGTCCACCGCCACGAAGCGCCGCACTTTCACTTCGCCGGTGCCGCGGTCGAGGTCGACCACGCAGATGTAGCTGCCGAACGGGAAGGTGAGGTTGGGCGGATCGTAGTAGTGCGTGGCCTCGAGGCCCGGCTCCATGCCTTGCGGCATGTTGGTGTACGCCGCGAACGCGCATTCCTGGATCGTTTTCGCCTTGTCGGGCACGCCCTTGATGAAGAACTTGCCCGGCACCCAGTCGAGGTCGGCCTCGCTGCACTCGAGCAGGTGCGCCGCGATCGCCTTTGCCTTGTTGCGGATCTTGCGCGCCGCGAGCGACGCGGCCGCGCCCGAGGTCGGGGTCGAGCGGCTGGCGTAGGTGCCCAGGCCGTAGGGCGCGGTGTCGGTGTCGCCCTCCTCGACCTGGATGTCGGAAGCCGGAATCCCGAGCTCTTCGGCGACGATCTGGGCGTAGGTGGTCTCGTGTCCCTGGCCCTGGCTCTTGGTGCCGAAGCGCGCGATCGCCTTGCCGGTCGGGTGCACCCGGATCTCGGCCGAGTCGAACATCTTGATGCCGAGGATGTCGAAGTCCTTCGACGGCCCGGCGCCGACGATCTCGGTGAAGCTGCAGATGCCGATTCCCATCAGCTCGCCGCGGGCACGCTTTTCCTTTTGTTCTTTTCTTAAATTCTCGTAACCCACGATCTCCATGGCCTTCTTGAGAGCCGCGGGATAGTTGCCGCTGTCGTATTCCCAGCCCAGCACCGACTTGTAGGGGAAGCGCTCGGGCGCGATGAAGTTCTTCATGCGCAGCTCGGCCGGGTCCATCTTGAGCTTCTGCGCCAGCACGTCGACCACGCGCTCGATCGCGTGCACCGCCTCGGTCACGCGGAACGAGCAGCGGTAGGCCACGCCGCCGGGCGGCTTGTGCGTATACACCGCGTCGACCTCGCAGAACGCGTGCTTGAGATCGTAGGAGCCGGTGCAGATGGAAAACAGCCCGGCCGGATACTTCATCGGGTTGGCCGAGGCGTTGGTGTAGCCGTGGTCGGCGATGGTCTTGATGGAAAGCGCCGTCAGGGTGCCGTCCTTCCTCGCGCCCAGCCTCACCTTCATGTGATAGTCGCGCGCGAACGAGTCGGCCTGCAGGTTTTCCATCCGGTCCTCGATCCACTTCACCGGCTTGCCGATCACCACCGAGGCCGCGACCGCGATCACATAGCCCGGATACACCGGTACCTTGCCGCCGAAGCCGCCGCCGATGTCGGGCGAGACGATACGGATGCGCTCCTCCGACAGGCCGACGTGGCCCGCGACCAGCGCGAACACGGTGCGCACCGCGTGCGGCGCCTGGGTGGTCATGTAGACCGTGAGCTTGCCCTCGGCGGTGTTGAAGTCGGCAACGCAGCCGCAGGTCTCCATCGACGCTACGTGGATGCGCGGCACGTACACGTACTGCTCGGCCACCACGTCCGAGGCCTGCAGGGCTTTCTCGGTGTCGGCGCGGTCGCCCGCCTCCCAGTGGAAGGCGAGGTTGTCCTTCTTGTCTTTCTTGTCCTTGCGCAGCACCGGCGCGCCCGGCGCGATCGACTTCAGCGGATCGACCATCACCGGCAGCGGCTCGTAGTCGACCTCGACCGCGTCGGCGCCGTCGGCGGCGATGTAGCGCTCGGTGGCGATCACCGCGCACACCTCCTGCGCCTGGTACATCACCTCGTCGATCGGCAGCACCATCTGCGTGTCGGCCGAGATGGTCGGCATCCAGTGCAGCTTGTACTTCTCGAGCGTGGGCCCGTCGATCACCGCCAGCACCCCGGGAATCTTGAGCGCGGCCGAGGTGTCGATCTTCTTGATCTTCGCGTGCGCGTACGGGCTGCGCACGATGTCCATGTAGAGCATCCCGGGCAGCTTGATGTCGTCGACGTAGTTGCCCTTGCCGCGGATGAAGCGCGGGTCTTCCTTGCGCTTCATCGAATGACCCATGCCGCAGATCTTCGCGTCGGTTCTCATGAGATTTTCTCCGCAGCGTACTGAACCGCCTTGACGATATTGAGATAACCGGTGCAGCGGCAGAGGTTGCCGGAGATCGCCTGGCGGATCTCCTGCTCGCTCGGGTTCTTGTTGCGCTCGAGCAGCGCGCTGCAGGTCATCAGCATGCCCGGGGTGCAAAAGCCGCACTGCAGGGCATGCTTCTCGGTGAAGGCTTCCTGGATCGGATGGAGCTTGCCGCCGCTCTCCAGGCCCTCGACGGTGCTCACCTTGCAGCCGTCGGCCTGCACCGCGAGCACGGTGCAGGACTTTACCGGCTGCCCGTCGAGCAACACGGTGCAGACGCCGCAGTGCGAGGTATCGCAGCCGATGTGCGTGCCGGTGAGCCGCAGCTCCTCGCGGATGAAGTGCACCAGCAGCAGGCGCGATTCCACTTCGGCCTCGTGCGCAGCGCCGTTCACGGTCACGTTGATCTTGTGCTTCATCTCAATTCCCTCCCGCGCGCTCGAGCGCCGCTTTCAGGGCACGCCCTGTCAGAACGCGCGCCATCTCGCGCTTGTACTCGACCGACCCGCGCCGGTCGGCGCTTGGCGCAGCGGCCGCCGCCACGAGCCGCGACGCCTCGGCGATGGTCTTGTCATCGGGCGTCTTGCCTTCCAGGAAGCGCGAGCCCTGGATGGCTTCGATGGGCGTGGGCCCGGCGTTGGTGAGCGCGATGCAGGCGCGCTGTACCGCGCCCCGGGCATCGAGGGTGACCTGCACCGCCGAGGCCGCCGCAGCGTAGTCGCCGGTTTTGCGCTTGAGCTTGCGGTAGGCGCTCCCGCTGCGCGGCGGGGGCAGCGGAATGCGGATCTCGGTCAGGATCTCGGAATCCGCAAGCGCCGTGACGAAGAGATCCTTGTAGAAGCGGTTCGCGGCGATGGTGCGCTCGCCCTGCGGGCCGCGCGCGACGAGCTCCGCGCCGAGGGCGATCACGATCGCCGGGCCGTCGTTCGCCGGGTCGCCGTTCGCCACGTTGCCGCCGAAGGTGCCGCGGTTGCGCACCAGCGGGTCGGCGATCAGCGGCACCGCGTCGGCCAGGACGCCGTAGCGCGAATTGATGATTTCGGACCGTGCGAGAACGCACTGGCGCGTGCCGGCGCCGATCCGGAGCATCCCGCCTTCTTCCTTGACGTACTCGAGGCCGGGAATGCGGCCGATGTCGACAAGATGGCTGAAGCTCCCCAGGCGGAGCTTCAGCGCCGGAAGCAGGCTCATGCCGCCGGAGAGCACTTTGGCCTCGCCCCCGTGGCGCGACAGCAGGCCGATCGCCTCGTCGAGCGTGCCCGGGCGGTGGTAGTCAAACGGAGCCGGAATCATCGCGTTTCCTCCCTCTGCAGGAACTTGCTGCGGCAGCCGGCGCAGCAGAAGTAATAAGTCTTGCCCCCGACCTCGGCGGTATGGCGCGCGGTCGCGACGGTCACCGTCATGCCGCAGATGGGGTCGATTGCCTCTTTGACGTCTCTGGAAGAACCATTCAACGGTTGGATCGTTGCCTGCGCACGGCGTTGCTGGACGATCTGCGCCATGACGCTCAGCGCGATCTCCTCGGGCGTGCGCGCGCCCAGGTCGAGCCCCGCGGGCGCGAAAACACGATCGAGCGCCGCGCGCGGCACGCCGCATGTGGCGAGCGTCTCGCGCACGTGCTCGAAACGCTTGCGGCTCGCGACCACGCCGACGTAGGCCGGGTCCAACGCGAGCACCTTCTGCAGCAGCTCGAGGTCCTCGTCGCCCATGGTCGCGATGAGCACGTGCGCGCCCCTCGCCGGAGCGTCGGGCGAGCGCTCCACGCGGTAGCCCATCGCCTCGCCGATGCGCGCAAGCGCCTCGACCGCGGGCGTGGCTCCGAAGAGGATGAGCCGCGGCGCGGGCAGCACCGGCTCGACGTAGATTTCCACGGTGCCTCCGCTCTCGCAGGCCATCGGCAGCAGCTGCATCCCGGGGCGCGGCGCCCCGGCATTTCCGGAAGGTGAAAGGCTGAGCAGGCGCGGCTCGCCGTCGGCAATCGCGCGCAGCGACTCGCGCAGCACGGCCTCGCGCGTGCAGCCGCCGCCGGCCCAGCCGTGGTACTCGCCGGTGCCGGTGACGAGCGCAGCATCGCCGACGCGCGCCGAGCTCGGCGGCTCGCGCCGCACCACGGTCACCAGCGCGAACGGTTCGTCGCGCGCAGAAAGCTTCGCCGCAAGCGCCAGCAGGTCCGGCCGCATCTCCTCCTCCGAGAAGTGAGGCGCATGCTAGCGCCATTTGCCGCCGGCCGGAAAAAATTCGGGGTAGAAAATGGGGTCTGACCCCGTTTGCTTCGTCTAGAACTGCAGCGTCGGCGGCTCCTGGGGCATGCGCTCGCCCAGGCCAACATCGCGCACGCGCTGCCAAAGCCTGTCGACCTCCGCAAGGATCGCGTCGTCGCTCTGCTCGAGGTCGATCGGGATCGAGACCGGCACCCAGCTGTCGCGCCCGGTGATCCAGAACACCTCGGCGCAGTTGCCCTCGGGATCGTAGAAGTAGCAGCCGATGGCGCTCGCGTGGTTGACCACACGCTGGATGCGATAGCCCGACGCCACCAGGCGGCGATGGAACTGGCGCACGTCGTCGAGCGCCGCGCAGCGGAACGAGATCTGCTGGATCAGCCTCGGCTCTTCGCCGCCAGGAGAATGAGGCCTGCCGCGCACCAGCGCGATCTGGTGGTCGGCCGCCTGAGGATCGGCGCTGAGGAATACGGTGCCGGCGCGCCAGTTCTGCTTCGTTACCTGCAGGCCGAGGAAGTCGCGGTAGAACGCGACCATCTTGTCGAGATCGCGCACGAAGATGCCGACGTGGCCGAGCCCGGTGATCATGGGTGAATCCAACCATAGCGGCGGTTGGCCGGATGCCCGCCGGCGGCGAGGTAGTCCTCGCGCAGCGCGGCGAGCCTGTCGCTCGGCAGCGTCGGCGGCGTGTAGGAAGCGCCGCGGTCGGAGCCGGGCTTGGAGAATCCCGGGAAGTTGAGCGTGGCCTTGAGGCTCTCGGAAATGCGCCGCTCGTAGTCCGCGGGCACCGGCTTGTACGCGCCGACGCGGGTGGGCAGGTTGTACAGGCGCGCCGAGTTGAACCCGAGGATCTGACGCTTCACCTTTTCATTCAGCACCGGGTAGCCGTACTTGCGCGCCATGTCCTGCGGGATCTGGAAGCGCCAGAAGGCCTCGATCTGCCACTGCGGCGCGCCATACCACAGCGAGTCCGAGCCGAACACCACGCGCTCCGGGCCCATGTATTTGAGGAGCTGCCCGAGCATGTGCGCGCACACGCTAGGGAAGGTGATCACGCACGAGGCGAAGGTGGTACCGATCTCGGCGTACACGTTCCTGAGCGGCTCCGAGATCTGCGCGAACTCGGTGAGCCAGCGCAGGTCCGGCACGCCGTTGCGCAGCTTCCCGCTGCGAATCGACTCCAGCGCTTCCGCGTCGAAAAAGCGCGGCCCGAAGCAGGCGTGATAGATGATGAAGTTGAACTCGGGCCAGTCGCGCGCCGCCTTCGGCAGGTCGGTCGGCGCGCCCTCCTCCGGCGTGCCGGGCGCCGCCGGCGCGAGGCCCTTGTGGATGCAGATGTTGAAGAAGCCGGGGTGGTCCTTCAGCTCCTTGCGGTTGTCGCGGATCAGCCCGAAGGTCGGGTACGCGACATTCTCGTCGTCGAGGCGCCACTGCTTGAGCTCGCTCTCGGGATCCTTGTCGAGCTTCGCGGTGTACGCGATGTTGTAGCCCTTCCACGAGTCGGGGTGGAACTGCTCGATCTGCTGCTGCATGAATTCGAGGTTCTCGCGGCCGGGGAAGATCTGGCCGTGCGCGAGGAGCCGCGTCGAGCCCGCGATTTGGTTCACCCAGTCGCGCACCGCCGCGGTCTGGTAGCCGGTGAGGTTCATCGCGCTGAGCGACTCGTCGACGCTGTGCGGGGTGCGCGGCTTGCCGCCGCCGGGCGGCTCGAACAGCCCGAGCGGCGCATTCGACAGGATCGCCACCGACACCTGGCTGTCGAGGTACACGTCCTTCACGAACTTCACCAGCTTGAAGCCGGCGCCGCTGATCGGGCTCTGCCCGAGCGCCGGGTTCCACGCGGCCCATGCGCGGCCGAATTCGTCGGGCAGGCCTTCGGCGTTGAACGGATTCTTGTCGAACCCGGCGGCCTTCGCCGCATCGCCCGCGCCCTGCGACAGCGCGCGCAGCGCGAGCGGCCCGTCCATCGTTTCGCGGATCATGTGAAGCTGATCGTCGAAGACGAAGAGATCCTCGGGAACGTTGCCCTGGGCGTGCGCCGGGCCGAGCATCTCGAGCGGGTTCACGTCGAAGAAGTGGCCGTAGACCTCGTTCATGGCGACGAACGCGGTCGCCATGCCGGCCGACGAAGCGAGAAAGCGCCTGCGGCTCATGCCCAGGCGCTTCGCGGTCTCGCCCGCGAGCTCGGCGATGCGCGCCTCGACCTCTCTCTGCTGCAGCGTCTGCGGCATCGGGAAGTACTCGCCGTTGGAAACCACCCGCGTCGGAACCGGCGAGCCGAGCGGGTCAGCTTCGTCGGCGCGGCGTAACGCCGCGTGCTGCGCTTTCGAGAGCCAACTGTCTTCTTCGCGGGACATGGGGCCTCCGATCGCTGAATGAGTCCGAACGATGGCGCGAAAATTGCTGCTTGGGAAGGGCCATGACCCCGAAATCCTGTCGCCTCGCGGCAACGCTCGCCCTGCTCGGCCTGGCCCTGCCCGGTCTTGCGCAGACGACCACCGACAACCCCTCTTCGACACCCCTCGGCAGAGGTGCCGCACCGGACGGGACCCGGCCGGGCGACGGCGCGATCAAGGGCGGCTCGATCGTGCCCGGCGAGAGCTCGGGCGTGCCGACCGATCGCCAGGCCAGCCGCTGCGCCGACCTGAGCGGCACGCTGCGCGAGCAGTGCCTCGCCCAGGAAAAGGGCGTGTCGAGCGGCGGAACTGCAACGCCCGATGCGGAGGTGGCGAAGCCGCCGACGACGCGCGAAGCGCCGCCGCCGCAGAATCCGCAGCCTCGCAGCAACTAGTCTCCGGGAAACCCCGACCAGAACGCCCACCCCGGCGCGCTATCGTACGCGCTCGGCGGTCGAGCATTCGGTCGTGGCGGTCACACTCTAGCGCAGGGCGCGCCCACGCCGCAGTAACTATCTCTCATCAGCCGCTATTTCGCAGCGCGGCGGCGATGCCGTTGATCGTGAGATGGATCGCGCGCACGGTGCGCGCGTCCTGATCGCCGGCGCGGTAGCGCCGCAGCAGCTCGATCTGGATGTGGTTGAGCGGGTCGAGATACGCGAAGCGGTTGCGGATCGAGCGCGCGAGCGTGGGATTGTCGGCGAGGAGCTCGGTCGCGCCGGTGATCGCGAAGAGCTGATCCCGGGTTGCGTGCCATTCCTTTTCGATCAAACCGAAAGTCTCGGCGCCCAGCCGGCGGTCCGGTACCAGACCTGCATAGCGCCCGGCGATGCCGAGGTCGGTCTTGGCGAGCACCATGTCCAGGTTGGACAGCATGGCCCGGAAAAACGGCCAGCCGGCATGCATGGCGCGCAGCTCCTCGAGCGTGCCGCGGCCGCCCTCGAGCCATTCCAAGACGGCGCCGCCGAAGCCGTACCAGCCCGGCAGCATGGCGCGGCTCTGGCTCCAGCTGAACACCCATGGGATAGCGCGCAGGTCCTCGAGCATCTGCGACGGCTTGCGCGAAGGCGGGCGGCTGCCGAGGTTGAGCCGCGCGATCTCGGCGAACGGCGTCGCCGACCGGAAGTAGTCCATGAAGCCCGGCGTCTGGATGAGCTCCCTGTAGCGCTTCAGGGCAAGCCGCGCGAGCTCCTCCATGATCGCGGCGAAGCGTGAGTCGTCTGCCTCGCCCTGCGGCGGCCCGAAGCTCGCCTCCAGGGTGGCGGCGACCAGGATCTCGAGGTTGCGCCGCCCGTTCTCGGGGTCGGCGTACTTGCTCGCGATCACTTCGCCCTGCTCAGTGAGGCGCAGCGCGCCGTCGACGCTTCCCGGCGGCTGCGACAGCACCGCCTCGTAGCTCGGCCCGCCGCCGCGGCCCACGGTGCCACCGCGGCCGTGGAACAGGCGCAGGCGCACGCCGTGCGCGCGGCACACCTGCACAAGCCGCGTGGTCGCCTTGTACAGCGCCCAGGTCGAGGCCACGTAGCCGCCGTCCTTGTTGCTGTCGGAATACCCGAGCATCACCTCCTGCTCGTCGCCGCGCAGGCGCACCCAGCTCCGGTAGAGCGGCTGCGCGAGCGCTGCACGCATGATGTCGGCGCAGCGCTCGAGGTCGGCGATCGTCTCGAAGAGCGGGATCACGTCCACCGACAGCGCGTCCGGGCGCAGCAGCCCGGCCTCGCGCAGCAGCACGCCGGCCTCGAGCAGGTCGGACACCGACTCGCAATGCGAGATGATGTATTTCGACACCGCCGCGGCGCCGAAGCGGCGCTGGACCTGGGCGGCCGCTGCGACCACCGCGAGCTCCGCTTCGACCCGCTCCGAATACTGCCCGTACGGCACGCGCAGCGGGCGCGGCCCGGCGAGCTCCGCGACGAGGAGGTCGATTTTCTGGCTTTCCCCCATTGAAAGGTATTTCGCCTCGACACCCGCGCGCCGCAGGAGCTCGTCCACCACGGCGGCATGCTCGTCGGAGCTCTGCCGCAGGTCGATCGACGCGAGGTGGAAGCCGAACACGCTCGCCTTGCGGCGCAGCGCGCGCAGGCGCCCCTCGGCGAGCGCGCCCGCCCCCTGCGCCTCGAGCCCGCGCGCGATCGCGTCGAGGTCTGCGCCGAGCTCGTGCGCCGACGCGTACGGCGCGAGCTCGGCCATCGGAGGCGGCGAAGCATTCAGCCCCACGAGCGCATGCGCGGTGGCCGCGAGGCGGCTGTAGATGCCCGACACCATGCGCCGGTAGGGCTCGTCGCGCCGGTAGGCCGACTCGTCGCCCGAGCGCGCCGCGCGCTCCAGCACCTCGGGCGGTGTCTTCATGAGGCGTCCGGAAAGGCTGAGCTCGCGCCCGAGGAGGTTCACCTCCTCGAGATAGTGGCCGAGGATGAGCCGCGCCTGCGTGGTCGCCGCAAGCTCGAGCGTATGCGCGCCGACGTTCGGATTGCCGTCGCGGTCGCCACCGACCCACGTGCCCACAGTCAGGAACGGCGGCAGCCAGGGCTCGCGCGCGAGCTCGAAGCTCCGGCGCAGCGCCTCCTCCAGGTCAGCGTAGAGCCGCGGCAGCTCGGACAGGAAGGTGAGCCGGAAGTAGGCGAGCGCGTTGGCGATCTCGTCGGCGACCTCGAGGCGCGTGAGCCTCAGCATCGCGGTGAGCCAGAGCCTCAGCACCTCGGCGTACAGTGCGCGGTCGCGCGCTGCGCTCTGCGGCACGGCGAGCAGCCGAGCGATCTCGCGCTCGCACTCGAGGATGCTCTGGCGCTGCACCTCGGTCGGGTGCGCGGTGAGCACCGGGCTCACGCACGCGTGGTTGAACCATTCGAGAAGATCTTCTTTTCTGACATGATCGAGAGCATGCGCGATGCTGCCGGGGCGGCGCGGCGAGCCGGCCTCGGCGTGCGCGTGGCGCCGCCGGTTCTGCTGCACGTCCTCGGCGATGTTCAGGAGGTGCGAGAAGTAGCTGAATGCGCGCACCACGTGCAGCGTCTGGTCGATCGGCAGCGCGTCGAGCTGCGCTTCGAGCTCGGACTGGCCCGACTCGCCGCGGCGAAAGCGCACCGCGCTCTGGCGCACCGTTTCGACGCGATCGCGCGTTTCTCCACCGACTTGCGCGCCGATCACGTCGCCGAGGAGCCGCCCGAGCAGGCGCCGGTCCTCGCGCAGCGCGAGCTCCTTGTCCATCGGCGAAACTATAAGGCCACTCGTGTAGCATCGTTGCATGAATCTCGATGCGTTCGTGCGCGGCCTGCCGAAGGCCGAGCTGCATCTGCACATCGAGGGCAGCCTCGAGCCGCAGCTCATGTTCAGGCTGGCAGAGAAGCACCGGCTCAAGCTGAAATACGCCTCGGTCGAGGAGCTGCGCAAGGCATACGAGTTCACCGACCTGCAGTCGTTCCTCGACATCTACTACGAGGGCGCGTCGGTGCTGCGCGACGCCGAGGACTTCCATGCCCTGACCGCGGCCTACCTGCAGAAGGCGCACGCGGACGGCGTGGCGCATGCGGAGATCTTCTGCGACCCGCAGACGCACACCGCGCGCGGCGTGCCGATGCAGGCGGTGCTCGAAGGCATCGCCGGCGCGCTCGAGGAAGGCGAAACGACGCTCGGCGTGAGCTCGCGGCTCATCGTCTGCTTCCTGCGGCACCTGCCCGAACAAGACGCTATCTCGACGCTCCAGGAGGCGCTGAAATACCGGTCGCTGTTTCAAGGCGTGGGGCTCGACTCGTCCGAGAAAGGGCATCCCCCGTCCAAGTTCAGGCGCGTGTTCGAGCTCGCCCGCAGCCAGGGTCTGGTTCCTGTTGCGCACGCCGGCGAAGAGGGGCCGCCGGAATACATCGAGGAGGCGCTCGATCTCCTGAAGGTGGTGCGCATCGACCACGGCGTGCGCTGCGAAGAGAAGCCGGCGCTGGTCGAGCGCCTGCGCGCGCAGGGCGTGCCGCTCACGGTGTGCCCGCTTTCGAACGTGAAGC
>DASYPG010000213.1:0-3393 GCA_036006885.1 Burkholderiales bacterium
CGGGAGGCTGGTGAACCTCGAGCAGCAAATCAACGTCTGCCGCACGGCGCGCCAGAAGGCGCCGCCCTGGGCCTACGAGAGCCGGGAGCTCCTCGCCGTCACCGCCTATGTCGCCCGCCAGTCGCGGGGCGTGCCGATCGCTATCAAATGGGATAAAGCCACGGGGCCGTTCCTCGCCGCCGGGCGCGAGACGTTCAACCGCCAACAGGGGCAGCTCAATCTCTCGTGCGCCCAATGCCACGACGACAACTGGGGCAAGCGCCTCGCCGGCAGCGTCATCCCGCAGGCCCACCCGACGGGCTATCCGATCTACCGGCTGGAATGGGAAGCGGTGGGGTCGCTCGAGCGGCGGCTGCGCGGTTGCTTGGCCGGAATCCGTGCTGAAACACCAGCTTACGGCGCTCCGGAGCTGGTCGAGCTCGAGCTGTTCCTGATGTGGCGCGCCAACGGGCTGAAGCTGGAAACCCCCGCGGTTCGGCCCTGATTTGGTGCATCGCGTTAGTCCATGCCGTGAACTATTGCCATATCGCCCGCCGGACGTTAACTTGTCCACACAACACGTAACACCGATAAAGCAGCACTGGGGAGCCTTGGGGGGCGTATGAGTTTCAAGAGCATTCTGGACCCGGAATTCAAGTATCGGAACGCGGCGTCGACCGACCTGCGCAAGACCTTCGAGCGCATCCGCAAGGAGCAGCGCGTCGACCAGGAGCGCAGCGTCGCGAACGACTACGGGTCGTCCAAGGTCGTCGCCCGGATCACCAACCGCAGGACCCCGACCTAGGCCGGGCTGAGGTAAGGCTCCAGCTGGGCGCGGGCCTCCCCGCGCACGATCGGCACGCATTCGGGCGGGAAGTCCTGCCGGAAGCGACCGCCGTGGTCCCGGACCCGCTCGATGAAGATCTTCAGCCTACCCATCGCCCCGGTCGGCAGGTCGTGGAGCACTAGCAGCGTCCAGGGCTGCGCCAGGCATTGCGCCAGCGCCACCTCGGCCCAGCCCCTCGGGTCTTCCCAGTCGCGCGGAATCGCGTTCCATAGCACGCAGGTCATCTTCTCGTTCTTGAGAACCTGAACCGCGGCGTCGTTGAGCAGGTGCCGGCCGAGCTCGCCGCCGCCGCCGAACGGGCGGAACAGATGGTCCGGGTGCGCCAGCTCGCCGATCAGCGCCTCGGTTTCCACGATCTCCGCGATCGTCTTCGCGGGATCGGTGAGCCGGCCAAGCGGCGTGCTGTGCGTCATGGTGTGGTTGCCGATCCAGTGGCCCTCGGCGTGGGCCCGCTTGGCGATGGCGCGGCGCTCCGGAATGGCGAGCTTGGAGCCCAGCGCGAAGAAGGTGGCCTGGATGCCGGCGCTGCCCAGGATGTCGAGCACGCGGGGCGTCACCGCAGGCTCGGGGCCATTGTCGAATGTGAGGGTGACTTCCACTAGCTTTTGTGGGTGTCGAGGCGGATTCGTTCCCGCGCCGCCGCGGCTGCGAGGGGCGGCGCCGCCTCCTCGCCGAAGGAGCTTACGCCTTGGCCCGGGTCATGAACACGAGGCGTTCGAATAGATGCACGTCCTGCTCGTTCTTCAGGAGCGCGCCGTGCAGCGGCGGGATGATGGTCTTGCGGTCCTTGGAGCGCAGCGCCTCGGGCGGGATGTCCTCGGCGAGCAGCAGCTTCAGCCAGTCGAGCAGCTCCGAGGTCGAGGGCTTCTTCTTCAGACCGGGTACCTCGCGCACCTCGAAGAACACCTCCATGGCCTCGCGCAGGAGCGACTTCTTCAGCGTTGGGAAATGCACCCCGACGATCTTCTCCATCGTCTCCTTGTCCGGAAAGCGGATGTAGTGGAAGAAGCAGCGGCGCAGGAACGCGTCGGGCAGCTCCTTCTCGTTGTTGGAGGTGATGAACACGATCGGGCGGTGCTTCGCCTTCACCAGCTCGCGCGTCTCGTAGACGTAGAACTCCATGCGGTCGAGCTCGCGCAGGAGGTCGTTCGGGAACTCGATGTCGGCCTTGTCGACCTCGTCGATCAGCAGCACCACCGGCGACGCGGCGGTGAAGGCCTGCCACAGCATGCCCTTCACGATGTAGTTGTGGATTTCGTGCACGCGCTCGTCGCCGAGCTGCGAGTCGCGCAGCCGGCTGACCGCGTCATACTCATAGAGACCCTGCTGCGCCTTGGTGGTCGACTTGATGTGCCATTCGAGCAGCGGCACGCCGAGCGCCTTTGCCACCTCGACCGCGAGCATGGTCTTGCCGGTACCGGGCTCACCCTTGACGAGCAGCGGACGCTGCAGCGTGATCGCCGCGTTGACCGCGAGGGTGAGATCGTCGGTCGAGACGTAGTTGGGCGAGCCTTTGAACCGCATTTCGCGCCTTCGGCCGGGAAAATTGGATTCTAGCAGCCGCTTTCCGCTAGAATTCCGGCGCCCAGAACTCGCAGAACAAACGCGGATGTCCCACTATTTCCTCAACTTGCTGCTCGGCGCGGCGCTGGTGCTCACCGGCGGAACGGCGCTTGCGCAGTCCAAGGCGCCGGCGAACGAGAAGCCGGCTGCGCCCGGGATCAAGGAGCTGGGGATGGAAAACGCGCACGCGATGTGTATCGGCTGCCACGGCATCCCCGGGTACAAGACCGCGTTCCCCTCCACCTATCACGTGCCGAAAATCGCGGGACAGCAGCCCGCCTACATCGTGAACGCGCTCAAGGCCTACAAGTCGGGCGAGCGCTCGCATCCGTCGATGCGCGGCATCGCCTCGAGCCTCACCGAAGAGGACATGAAAAAGCTCGCCGACTACTACGGGGGCGGCAAGAAATGAAGCGCCTGGTCATGCTCGTCCTCGCGGCGCTTCCGCTCTCGCTGCACGCTGCGGGCAACGCCGAAAGCGGCAAGGGGAAGGCGGCGCAGGTCTGCACCGCATGCCACGGGCCGGACGGCAACAAGCCGTCGCAGCCCGACCAGCCGATCCTAGCCGGCCAGCACTACGACTACCTCGTGCGCGCGCTGACCGACTACAAGATCGGCCGGCGCACCAATGGCATCATGAAGGGTTTCGCGGGACAGCTTTCGAAGCAGGATATCGAGGATCTGGCCGCGTGGTTCTCGAGCCAGAAGTCGAACCTGCACGACCAGCGTTGAAATAGAAGAATCGGGGTCTGACCCCGATTCTTCAGTTTCTCTCTAAATTCCGTCGGCCTGCACCTCGGCGCTGCGCACGAGCTCTTCCCACAGCCCATCGGGCTTGCGCAGCACGAGCGCCGGGTCGGCGGCGAGGACGTACCAGGCGCCGCGCTTCACTTCCTCGGCCAGCTCGCCGGCGCGCCAGGCCACCAGCCCGGCGACGAAGCGCGCGTGCGCGGGGTCCTTCTCGATCACGTCGTCGACCAGCTTGCCGTCGACCACCGCGAAGA
>DASYPG010000214.1:0-13473 GCA_036006885.1 Burkholderiales bacterium
GAGCCTTGCCGGTTCTTGTTCAGCGCTTCGATTTCCCGCTCATTCCTTATTTTGGAAACCTGATATTGCGGCATGCGCTCGGGAAGATCGCGGTAGACGCCGCCGGGGCGGTAATAGGCGGCGTGCATGCGCGCGCCCGACACCGCCTCGTACACGTCCATCAGGTCCTCGCGCTCGCGGAAGCAGTAGAGGAACACGGTCATCGCGCCGATGTCCAGGCCGTGCGCCCCGAGCCACAGCAGGTGGTTCAGTATCCGGGTGATCTCGTCGAACATCACCCGGATGTACTGGGCGCGCAGCGGCACCTCGACGCCGGCGAGCCGCTCGATCGCCATCACGTAGGCGTGCTCGTTGCACATCATCGAGACGTAGTCGAGCCGGTCCATGTACGGCACCGACTGGATGAAGGTCTTGTGCTCGGCGAGCTTTTCCGTGGCCCGGTGCAGCAGGCCGATGTGGGGATCGGCGCGCTGGATCACCTCGCCGTCGAGCTCGAGCACCAGGCGCAGCACGCCGTGCGCCGCCGGGTGCTGCGGGCCGAAGTTGAGCGTGTAGTTGCGAATCTCAGCCATTCTTTGTTTCTTGCGCGTAATGGGGTTCGCGCACGATCCTCGGCGTCACCTCCCGCGGATCGATGGTCACCGGCTGGTAGATGACGCGCCGCTGCTCGGGGTCGTAGCGCATCTCGACGTGCCCAGACAGCGGAAAGTCCTTGCGGAACGGATGGCCGATGAAGCCGTAGTCGGTGAGGATGCGGCGCAGGTCCGGATGCCCTTCGAACATGATGCCGAAAAGGTCGAACGCCTCGCGCTCGAACCAGTTCACCGAAGGCCATACCTCGACGAGCGAGGCGAGCACCGGGAACTCGTCGTCCGGGCAGAACGCGCGCACGCGCAGCCGCCAGTTGTGCTGCACCGAGAGCAGGTGCACGACCGCCGCGAAGCGCGGCCCCTCCCGGGGCTTGTCGGCGTACGCCGCGTAGTCGATGCCGCACAGGTCGATCGCCTGCTCGAACCCGAGCGCCGGGTCCTCGCGCAGCATGAGGCAGGTTTCCTGGTAGCGCGGCGCCTTCACCTCGACGGTGAGCTCTGCCAGACGTTCCGCGGGCGCCAGACCCAACTTCGCGAGCGAATCAAAAAGCCGCTGCAGCCTCGGTGTCATCTCGCGATCGTTGCCTTCGAGCTCGGCTTCATCGGGCGATGGTATTGGTTCTCTTGATCTTGTTCTGCAGCTGCACGATGCCGTAGAGCAGCGCCTCGGCGGTCGGCGGGCAGCCCGGGACGTAGACGTCCACCGGCACGATGCGGTCGCAGCCGCGCACCACCGAGTACGAATAGTGGTAGTAGCCGCCGCCGTTGGCGCACGAGCCCATCGAGATCACCCAGCGCGGCTCGGTCATCTGGTCGTAGACCTTGCGCAGCGCCGGCGCCATCTTGTTGCACAGCGTCCCGGCGACGATCATCACGTCGGACTGCCGCGGGCTCGGCCGAAACACCACGCCGAAGCGGTCGAGGTCGTAGCGCGCGGCGCCGGCGTGCATCATCTCCACGGCGCAGCAGGCGAGGCCGAAGGTCATCGGCCACAGCGACCCGGTGCGGGTCCAGTTGATCAGCTTGTCCGCGGTGGTCGTAACGAAGCCCTTGGACAGAACGCCTTCGATACTCACGAGCCTTCTACTCCCATTCCAACGCTCCTTTCATCCACTCGTAGACGAACCCGACCACGAGGATGGCGAGAAACACCATCATCGAGACGAAGCCGGGCAAGCCGATGTCGTTCACCACCGTGGCCCACGGGAAGAGGAAGGCGATCTCGAGGTCGAACAGGATGAAGAGGATCGCCACCAGGTAGTAGCGCACGTCGAACTTCATGCGCGCATCCTCGAAGGGCTCGATGCCGCACTCGTAGGGGGAGAGCTTTTCCGGGTCCGGCCTGCTCGGCGAGAGCAGCTTGCCGAGGGCCATCGGCACCACGCCGACGGCGAGCCCGACGAGGATAAAGAGGAGGATGGGAAAGTACTCAGCAAGCATTAGGATTTGGTGCCCACGAGCAGACTCGAACTGCTACGGCTTTTTAGGCCACTAGCCCCTCAAGCTAGCGTGTCTACCAATTTCACCACGTGGGCGAATCCGCAATTATCCCAAAAAAAATCACTGCGGTACCGACTTTTCGGCCGGCGCCGGCGCGCCTTGCTCGGCGCCCTGCGGCTTCTCATTCTTGGCTTCGCCCTTCTGGCCTTCGGCTTTCTGTGCTTCCGCTTTCGGCTGCGCGGCGGGCGCGCGGTCGACCACGCTGCCGGCCTCGCGCGGCCGGCTGGTCGCGAGGTACGCGAGCGCGAGGCTCGAGGCGAAGAACACCGCCGCGAGAACCGCCGTGGTGCGCGAAAGAAAATTGGCCGACCCGGTAGCGCCGAACAGGCTACCCGAGGCGCCGCCGCCGAATCCCGAGCCCATGTCCGCGCCCTTGCCGTGCTGGAGCAGCACCAGGCCGATGATCGCGAGCGCCATCAGGACATGGAACACGATCAGCACGTTTAACCAAGTACTCATTCTGCCGCCCTCACTATCTCGATGAACTCTTTCGCCACCAGCGAGGCGCCGCCGATCAGCCCGCCGTCGACGTCGGGCATGGCGAACAGCGTCGCCGCGTTGCTTGCTTTCACGCTGCCCCCATACAGAATCCTGACGTCGGCAGACAGCCGCGCGCGCAGGAACGCATGCACCGCCTGCGCCTGCTCGGGCGTTGCGTTTCGCCCAGTGCCGATCGCCCATACAGGTTCGTAGGCCAGCACCGCATTTCCAAAATCATTGCTTTTCAAGATCGCTCCGAGCTGGCGCGCCACAACCTCTTCCGTGCGTCCGGCTTCGCGCTCTTCCAGCGTTTCGCCGACGCAGAGGATCGGCGTGATCCCTGCCGCCTGCGCGGCGGCGAACTTCGCCGCCACCTGCGCGTCGCTCTCGCGGTAGAGCTGGCGCCGCTCGGAATGGCCAACGATCGCGTAGTGGCCGCCGAATTCCTTCACCATCGCCGCCGACACTTCGCCGGTATACGCGCCCTGCGCGTGCTCGCTGATGTTCTGAGCGCCCCAGGCGATCGAGGTTCCCGCGAGCAGCGCCGAAACCTGCTCGAGGTACGGATAAGGCGGGCACACCGCCACCGCGACCGCGCTCTTGCGGTCGAGCTGCCCGGCGAGCGTATCCAGCAACGCGCGGTTGGACGCCCGGCTGCCGTGCATCTTCCAGTTTCCGGCGACCAGCCGGCTGCGCTGCCTCACGACCTTGGGACTTTCCCACCCACTAGGGAGTGCATCGGACTCGCTAAACCTCTGAATTTTACCGCACTATGGCCCGCGCAGTCTCACCTGTGCCGCGGGCCTGGTGCCGCTGCTCGCGGTCGTGTCGGCGGGGCTGCGCGTGAGCGACGTCGCCATCTTGAAGAACCCGATCCTCGTCGCGGTGCCGATGTTCATCTTCATGAGTTCCGTGCTCGAGAAGAGCGGAGTCGCCAACCGTCTACCTGGTGTACATCTGCGCGCTCGTGCTCGCCTGGTTCAACGACAAGCTCGGGAACGGCGGGGCGAAGCAACCTCGATGAGACCGTTGCTACTCTGAATCGAGCTCGAAATCCACGTACTGGGCGTGGCGCCATGAGAGCGTCACCCCCAGCACGCGACCGGAAGCGGCGCGGGCCTTCGCGAGCTCTTCGGTGTGTCACCGCAGAGCTCGCCTTCCCCGAGCCTCAGTCGCCGCTGATTCCCATCTTGGCCAACGCGACCATGGCCTCGGTGCGGGAGGAAACGCCGAGCGCGCGGTAGGCCGCGTGCGCGTGCTGCTTCACGGTGTTCTCGGCGATGCTGAGCTGGCGCGCGATCTCGCTGTTGGAAAGGCCCTTGGTGACGAGCTTCAGCACGTCCGCCTGGCGCTCGGTGATGCCGAGGTCGGCGAGCGTGAGCGTAGTCTTGACGTGCGGCACCGCGCCGAGCGCCTGCGGCGGCACGTACGTCCCGCCCTGCAGCACGGTCTGCAGCGCATCCGCGATTACCTTCGGGTTCGAAGTCTTCGGCAGATAGCCCACCGCGCCCGCGTCGAGCGCGGCGCGCACGCTGTCGGAATCCTCGGTCGCGGAGATGACGAGGATGCGCAGCCGCGGCAGCACCTTGAGGAACTGCACCAGCGCGTCGATGCCGGTGCAGCCGGGGAGCATGAGATCGAGCAGCACGAGCTGCAGGTCCTTCAGCTGGCGCGCCTTGGAGATGCCGCCGCCGAGGCTGGTTTCGCCGTGGAATTGCGCGTGCGAAGCGGCCGACGCGACCACCACGCGCAACGTCTCGTGGAGGATCGGATGGTCGTCGACGAGCAGGACATCCATGACAAGGAAAATCCTACCCCGGAAATCGCCGCGGCTGAGCCGAACGGCTCGCGGTTTCCGCGGCCGTGTGGCCGGTTTTGTGAAATTTGTCTCAGCGAACTAGCGCTCGGGGCTCGCCGAGGGGGTGTATACGCCCCCGTCGAGGATGGTGCGCAGGGCGTCGACCATGGCCTTCGGCCGCAGCGTTTTCGGCACGTAGCTTGCTGCGCCCTCGCCCAACGCTTCGCGCACGCGCTCGCTGTCCTCGTCGGCCGAGATGACGACCACGCGCGCGTTCGGCACCGCCTTGCGAAACTTGACGAGCGCGTCCATGCCCGAGCATCCCGGCAGCCCGAGGTCGAGCAGCACCAGCTCGAGCCGCTCCAGCCGCCGCGCCTCGCACAAGCCCGCGTCGAGGTCGAACTGGCTGTGAAAGTCCGCCGCGGGACGCAGCGAGCGGACCATCGCGCGCAGCGTCTCGTGGATGATGGGATGGTCGTCTACGAGCAGCACATCCATGGCGAAAAATGCTAGCCAAAATCGGCCGCCGGACAAATACCCGGCGGGAGCGCCACACAGACGTTTTAGAGATGTTCTAGAACGGACCGGCTCAGCCGCGCATCTAGCCGAACCGGCCTGTGATGTAGTCCTCGGTCTGCTTCTTCGTTGGCTTGATGAACAGATCGTCGGTGCCGCCATGCTCGATCAGCTCGCCGAGGTACATGTAGGCGGTGAAGTCGGAGACGCGCGCTGCCTGCTGCATGTTGTGGGTGACGATCACGACGGTATAGTCGGACTTGAGCTCGTGGATCAGCTCCTCGATCTTGGCGGTGGAGATCGGGTC
Source organism: Burkholderiales bacterium (assembly GCA_036006885.1). Classification (GTDB taxonomy): domain Bacteria; phylum Pseudomonadota; class Gammaproteobacteria; order Burkholderiales; family SG8-39; genus SCGC-AG-212-J23. Next base: position 5,192 of record DASYPG010000214.1, read on the forward strand.
GAGCGCCGAGCAGGGCTCGTCGAGCAGCAGCACCTCGGGCCGGATGGCGATGCCGCGAGCGATGCACAGGCGCTGCTGCTGGCCCCCGGAAAGGCTGTCGCCGCTCTGGCGCAGCTTGTCCTTCACCTCGTCCCACAGCGCCGCGCGCATCAGCGCCCATTCCACCCGGTCGTCCATGTCGCGCATCGGCAGCTTCTCGAACAGGCGCACGCCGAACGCGACGTTGTCGTAGATCGACATCGGGAAGGGCGTGGGCTTCTGGAATACCATGCCGATGCGCGCGCGGATGAGCGACACATCCTGCCGCGAGTCGATCAGATTCTCCCCGTCCATCAGGATCTCGCCCTCGGCGCGCTGCTCCGGGTAGAGGGCGTACATCTTGTTCAGCGTGCGAAGCAGCGTCGACTTGCCGCAGCCGGAAGGTCCGATGAAGGCAGTGACCATGCGCTCGGGGATGTCCAGGCTGATGTTCTTGAGCGCGTGGAATCCGCCGTAGTAGAACTGAAGGTTGCGGATCTGCAGCTTGGGCCGCGAAGAATTCATCGGTTCGGCCAGGGCGCTAGACACGCTTCCTGAAGGCGACGCGCGCGGCAATGTTCAGCGCCAGGACCGCGAGCGTAATCAGCGCCGCGCCACCCCAGGCGAGGCGCTGCCAGTCCTCATAGGGGCTCATTGCGAACTGGAAGATCACCACCGGCAAATTCGCCAGCGGCTTGTTCATGTCGAGCGACCAGAACTGGTTGTTGAGCGAGGTAAACAGTAGCGGTGCAGTCTCGCCGCTGATGCGCGCCACCGCCAGCAGGATGCCTGTCACGATGCCGGTGCGAGCCGCGCGGTAGCTGACCAGGGTGATCACCTTCCAAGTCGGGCAGCCGAGCGCGAATGCGGCCTCGCGCAGGCTGTTCGGCACGAGCTTGAGCATGTCGTCGGTGGTGCGCACCACGACCGGCACCACCAGCAGGCCGAGCGCCACCGACCCGGCCCAGCCGGAGAAGTGCCCAACGCGCGCCACATAGATCGAGTACACGAACAGGCCGATCACGATCGACGGCGCGGACAGGAGCACGTCGTTCAGGAAGCGCGTCCCCGAGGCGAGCCAACCCGAGCGCCCGTATTCGGCGCAATAGGTGCCGGCGAGGATCCCGACCGGCGTGCCGATCAGAGTGCCGGAAGCCACCATGATGAGGCTGCCCGCGATCGCGTTCGCGAGGCCGCCGTCGGCGCCCGGCGGCGGCGTCATCTGCGTGTAGAGCGAAGCGCGGACCAGCGCGTTGCCGCCTTCGTAGAGCAGCGTCGCGAGGATCCACACCAGCCAGAACAAGCCGACGGCGAGCGCGAGCGCCGACACCGTGAGCATCAGCGCATTGGTGCGCTTGCGCAGGCGGTAGGTGGGGTTGACGGCATTGATCAGGCTCATGGGCGGCTCAGGTGCGCGTGCCTTCGCGGCGCGCGAGCCGCGAGAGCAGCAGCTTGGAGATCGCCAGGACCACCGTCGTGATCGCGAACAGGATCAGGCCGAGCTCGATGAGCGACGAGAAATACAGGTCGCCCACCGCCTCGGTGAATTCGTTGGCGAGCGCCGAGGCGATGCTGTTGCCGGGTGCCATCAGCGAGGCCGAAAGCCGGTGCGCGTTGCCGATCACGAAGGTCACCGCCATGGTTTCCCCGAGCGCGCGGCCCAGGCCCAGCATGATGCCGCCTACGACGCCCACCCTGGTGTACGGGAGCACCACGCGCCACACCACCTCCCACGTAGTACCGCCGAGCGCGTACGCGGATTCCTTCAGCATCGGCGGCACCAGCTCGAACACGTCGCGCATCACCGCGGTGATGAACGGAATGACCATGATGGACAGGATCAGCCCGGCGGTCAGCATGCCGATACCGAGCGGCGGCCCCTCGAACAGGCTTGCCAGGCCGGGCACGCTGGCGAGGCTCCCGATCAGGTGCGGCTGAACGTGCGCCTGGAACAGCGGTGCAAACACGAACAGGCCCCACATCCCGTAGATGATGGAGGGAATCGCCGCCAGCAGCTCGATCGCGGTTCCGAGCGGCCGCTTGAGCCAGGGCGGCGAGAGCTCCGTGAGAAACAACGCGATGCCGAAGCTCACCGGCACCCCGATCGCGAGCGCGATGAACGAGGTGAGCACCGTGCCGTAGATCGGCACCAGTGCGCCGAACTGCTCCTTCACCGGATCCCAGTCTTCCCGCCACAGGAAGGCCGCGCCGTATTTCTCGAGCGACAGCGTGCTGCCGGCGATGAGCGACACCAGGATCGCGCCCAGGATGCTGAAGACCAGCAGGGCAAAGAATCGCGTCAGCCACGCGAAGGCCAGATCGCCCCAGCGTCCGCGCGCCGCGCGGCCAGGCGGCGTGAAGCCGTTGCGCGGCAAGGCCACTGCGATGTCGTAGTCGGCTGGCGAGCCGGGCACGGCGCTCATCCGGAAACCACCCCCCGCGGATTCTAAATAAAAAACGGGCGGCCGCACCCGCCCGCTGTTTCGCCTCGCGATCAGTACACCGGCTTACCGGCACCGTCCTTGATCTGCTGCTTCCATGCCGCCTGGACGAGCGAGACCACGGAGTCGGGCATTGGCACGTAGTCGAGCTCGCTTGCCATCGCGTCACCGTTCTTGAACGCCCAGTCGAAGAACTTGAGGACCTCCCGCGCCAGGTCGGGCTTCTCCTGCTGCCTGTGCATCAGGATGAAAGAGGCCCCGGTCATGGGCCAGCTGGTCCTGCCGGCCTGGTCGGTCAGCACGAGGTACATGCCCGGCGCCTTGGCCCAGTCCGCGACCGCGGCCGCGGCCTTGAAGGTCTCTTCACCCGGCGCGACGACCTGTTTGTCGCGGTTGACCATCTTCGCCGCCGCCAGCTTGTTCTGCTTGGCGTACGCATACTCTACGTAGCCGATGGCGCCATCGATCCGCTGCACGTAGGAAGCCACGCCCTCGTTGCCTTTTCCGCCAACGCCGGTCGGCCACGCCACCGAAGTGCCCTCGCCGACCTTGCTTTTCCACTCGTCGCTGACCTTCGAAAGATAATTCGCGAAGATGAACGTAGTCCCCGATCCGTCGGACCTGTGGACCACCGAAATAGCCTGATCCGGCAGTTTGACTCCGGGGTTCTGCTTGGCGATCGCGGCATCGTTCCACTTCTTGATCTTGCCGAGATAGATGTCCGCGATTTGCGGACCGTTGAGCGTGATCGCGCCGGAGGGCACGCCCCTGAGGTTGTAAACCATGACGTCCCCGCCCATGATCGCGGGGAACTGCATCAGGCCGTACTTCTCCAGCTCGTCGGGCTTCATCGGCATGTCGGACGCGCCGAACTGCACCGTCCTCGCCGTGATCTGCTTGATGCCGCCGCCCGAGCCGATCGACTGGTAGTTCATGCCGACGCCGGTTTCCTTCTTGTAGGCGTCCGCCCACTTGGCGTAAATGGGATAGGGAAAGGTCGCGCCGGCGCCGGTAATGTCCGCGGCGAACGCAGAAGCGGAAAGCAGCGCCGCAGCCGCGAGAGCGAGCGCACGGGCCCGTCTGACGTTGAGCATGTCCTTGAAACCTCTGGAAGTTGGAATAGGGAACACTGCGACCGCGCAACGATAGGGGAGCAACATTGCCGTTTCATGACAAGTCCGTCAGGGGCCACGCGGTGCGGATGTTGGGGGATTGCAGGACTAGAGGGTTAAACGAGATATCCACAAAAACTGTGGATAACGCTCGACGCCATCGCGCGACAGCAAGAAGTGCGTGCGTCGCGAAGATCGGGCCGCCTAAATTTTGTGCAGCGAATTCGCTCGTCGCGTCCGGCACTTGCGCGAAAGAATCGATGCGTGCGCCGGTTTCGCCCACGCGCTAGGCGCGGCTTGGAAATTGCGGCAAAGTACCTGCATGACCCGGATCAATTTCGAGCAGGCGCGCGCAGCGCACCGTGCCCTTGAGCAGTTTTTCGCCACCCATCCGAAGGGCAGGCTCGCAGCAGACGCTCTCGTCGACGTGCAAGCACTCTGCCGCCAGGCAGAAAACGCGGTCGATCATGTCGAGTGCAGGCGTGCCATCCGCAGCATCGAGAATTACAGCGAGCTGCTCATGTCGCGCGAGCCGGCCCAGCGCGGCGCCGATTTCGTGCGGCTGCGCGTGCAGAACGCGCTGGCGTCGTTCCGCAGCCAGCTCAAGGCGATCGAGGCCGCCGAAGCCGCCGTCGGCGTGTAGGAAACTTCAGGTGACTTTCTAGCCCGCGCTGCCCAGGCGCTGCCGGAGCAACCGCCTTGTGTACCAGTCGAGCCAGGCATCGTTCAGCTTCTCGACCAAGTCCTCGCGGTCGACCAAATGCGTGAGCTCGATCGGATCCGCGCCTGCCCGGTAGGCTTCACGCGCGGGATGGTCTTCCGGCAATTCGCGAAGAATGGCCTGGATCGCGGCCTTCTGCTCGTCGTCGCGGCCTTCGCGGGATCTCACCATGCCTTCCCCATACTGTGACCATTACGTTACTCGCGCAGCCCACGGCCAGGGTTTCACATTGGCGTATTGCAGATTTATGACAACCGGCGCTGGCATCGCACGCCCTGCGGCTTCCAGCTTTACGGGCGTACCGGGAGTCCTTCGAGTCCCGCGGTTTCGTGCTGTCCGGTCATGAGGTTGGCGTTCTGAAGCGCCTGCCCGGCCGCGCCCTTACCCAGGTTGTCGATGGCGCCGAGGGCGATCACGAGACCGGTCCTGGCATTGATCGCGTACGAAAGAAAAGCGAGATTGGAACCAGTGGCCCAGCCGGTATGCGGGCCGGCGCCGGCTTGCGCTTGCGTCAGCCGGACGAAAGGTTCGTTCGCGTAAAGCGCGGCGGCGGCTTCATGCAACTGCTCTGATGCCACGCCATCGCGCGGCCGCGCATAGCAGGTGGCAAGTAGTCCGCGCGACATCGGCACGAGGTGCGGCGTGAAGGCGACGCTCGCTTTCGCGCCGCCGATCTGCGCGAGCGCGGCTTCGATCTCGGGCACGTGCGCGTGCGCGGCAAGGCCGTAGGCGAAGAGATCCTCGTTGGTTTCCGCGTAGCCGAACGCGCTCGCGCCGCCGCGGCCGGCGCCGGTCACGCCGCTCTTCGCGTCGATGACGATGCCCTCGGGCTCGATCAGGCGCTCTTTCACGAGCGGCGCGAGCGCGAGCAGCGCCGCCGCGGGATAGCAGCCGGGATTCGCCAGGCGCGCGGCGCGCGCGATCCGCGCCCGCTGCCCGGGGAGCTCGGTGAGCCCGTAGGTCCAGCCGTCGACGAAGCGATGATCGCCGCCGACGTCGACGATCTTCACTTTCTCCGCCACGCGCGCGAGCGGATCGCGCGACTTGCCGGTGGGCAGCGAAACGAAGAGCAGCTCGAGGGCTGGGAGCTTCTGCGGCTCGAAGGGTGCGATGACAAGCCCGCCTTCCTCTCGACCGCCAAGCCAGGGGAAGCGCTGCGCGAGCGTCTGCCCCGCGCTCGACTCGCCGGCGACGTAAGCAAGCTCGAAGGAAGGATGGCCCGCGATCAGGCGCAGGAGCTCACCTCCGCCATAGCCGCTCACGCCGACGATGCCGACGCGCGCCAGTCAGCCCTCCTCGCGGCTTTCGCGGAACTGCGGCAGCCCGTCGGCGAGCTTCACCCACTCGAGCTTGCTGCTCACGCGTGTGTGGTCCGTGGGCACCAGGCGGTTCGGGTCGTCGAGGCTGCAGGTCGTGACATCGATCTCGTCGCGCGCGCCGTCGAGCTCAAAGGCGAGCTGGGTGCCGCACTCCGGGCAGAAGCTGCGCGTGGCCTTGTCGCTCGACCTGAACCGGGCCGGCTCGCCGGCGAAGTGCAAATGCGAGCGTGCCACGCTGAACCAGGCGACGAACGGGGCGCCGCTCGTGCGCCGGCAGATGGAACAGTGGCAGCTCGTGCGATTGAAAGCGGGGCCGCGCGCTTCGTAGCGCACCCGCCCGCAGAAGCAGCCTCCGGTCAGCATCGGATCCTCGCTTATGCGCTGAATGGTACAGCGCCGGCGCGTGCCGCATCGCATTCCTCGCACGAGCCGCTCGCACGCCCGCGGGCGTTGCAGATGAAACCAGACGCTTCGATGGCGGGTAGTCTCGTTTGCATGAAATCGGCAAAGAGCATCCTCGACCCCACGTTCTGCTACCGCCAGGACCACACCTGCGCGTAAGGACGAGCTTGCACGGCCGACTTATCGTTCGTCCACTACTTTGCAACCACCATCTGCTTACTCGAAAGGAAACGCATCATGAGGAAAATCGGATTCGCTCTTCTTCTATCGGGCTTTGCCCTGTCGGCCTCTGCCTATGACTTCGGCCGAGACACGGTCGCCAACCCGCAGGATTGTCCCGCGGGCAGCGAGGCCAGCGTGAACTACAAGTGGCACGACGGCCGGTTCGTCCGCGACGGCTGGGTGTGCGAGATTCGTTCGAGCAACTGAGACGGCGCGCGGACAGAATACTCGTCCGCGCCGCTCGTCCAGGCTGCGGATCGACCAGCGCGCGGCTGAGGTCGCAGGGCGTTGTAATATTACCGGCGAACCTGCCAGGAGTATGCGATGGAAATCAACGAGGAAAAACCCGAAGCCCCTGAGCGCATCGAGGCGATCGCCGAGCGCCTCGCCTTCAAGTCGCGCTTCGTCATGCTGTTCGGCGAGATTAACCATGCGGTGGCGCGCGCCACTTGCACGCGCCTCATCGCGCTCGCGGCGGATTCCGACGGGCCGATCACCGTGCTCATCTCGTCACCGGGCGGCCACGTCGAATCGGGCGACGCCATCCACGACATCATCCGCTTCGTGCGCGCGTCAGTGACCACCGTGGGCACCGGGTGGGTTGCGAGCGCCGGCACGCACGTCTTCCTCGCCGCGCCCAAGGAGCGCCGGGTGTGCCTGCCGAACACACGCTTCATGATCCACCAGCCCGGCGGCGGCGCCGGTGGCCCCGCGACCGACATCGCCATCCAGGCGAAGGAAATCCTGCGTACGCGTGAGCGCATCGCCAAGGTGATCGCCAGGCAGACCAGCCAATCGCTCCAGAAGGTGCTCGCCGACATGGAGCGCGACTTCTGGATGAACGCCGAAGAGGCGATCGCGTACGGCCTCGTGTCGAAGATCATCGAGAGCTCGCGCGAGCTGGGATAGGTCCTCAGCAAAATCAATCAGTTCCGCCGACCTGTCGATCCGGGAGTCCCTCGTTCGACTAGGGCTGACGGATGGGCGAGCGCCTATCCGCGACACCGAATACGACAAGGAGACGAAGCCATGCGATACCTATCGATGATCCGCATCGACGAGAAGCGCGGCCTGGCGCCGAGCGAGCAGCTGATGCAGGACATGGGCAAGCTCATCGAGGAGATGACCCGCAAGGGCCACCTGATCAGCACCGCGGGCCTGCGTCCGACCGCGGAAGGCGTGCGTGTGCGCCTGCGCGGCGGCAAGCTGTCGACGACCGACGGACCCTTCGCCGAGACCAAGGAGGTGATCGGCGGCTATGCGATCCTCGAGGCGCAATCCATGCAGGAAGCGGTCGAGCTGACCCAGCGCTTCCTGCGCATCCACGGCGACGAATGGGACATCGAGTGCGAAGTGCGCCAGCTCGACGGTCCCGAGCTCGGCTAGGCCGGCCTGTGACAACACGATTAAACCCTGCGTCGCAGGGCGAAGCGCCGCCTCAGGGAGAACGCCATGCATTTGCGCAGCATCGCCGCGTCCGCGGTGCTCTTTACCCTTGCAGTTGCAGCCCAGACCCACGCGGCGCCGCGCGTGGTGCTGATCTCGCTCGACGGTGCCACGCCAGGGTTCGTGGAGCAGTTCGTTCGTGACGGCACGCTGCCCCGCGACAGCGGTCTCGGCCTGCTGATGCGCACCGGCCTGAGCGCCGAGCGCAACGTCACGGTCAATCCTTCGCTCACCGCGGCGGCCCACATCGCCATGCTCCACGAGCGTGAACGGCGAGATCGTCTTCGGCTCGGGATAGACGTGCGATCCGGCCCAGCCGCGTCAATTTCGTTTCGCCGGCTCCGGGTCTGATGGGCATGGCGAGCCGGGATTTACTTGCGGAAGCGGCCGAGCGCCGCGGCCATTTGGGGCTCGTTCGCCTGGTCGATGTCCTTGCCGGAGATGCTGACGACGGCGCCGTCGGCCCTCGTGACCTCGAACGAACTCGCCGAGGCCCAGTCGCCGCCGACCGGCTTGATGCTCTTCAGTCCCGCCGGGTCCTCCCCGAGATCGCGATAGAGCTGATTGATCAGCTTGCGCACATCTTGTTCCGTTCGCATGG
>DASYPG010000215.1:0-1702 GCA_036006885.1 Burkholderiales bacterium
CTGGACGCGAATGGCACCGTGGTACGCAGCCATTCTCCCGGCAGCACGCTTGGCGGCACGACCGCCGGCCGTACCTTGACGAGCTACGGCGCCAGGCTCACGGCGCAGTGGGAGCTCGACCTTTGGGGCCGGGTGCGCCGCAGCGTCGAAGCCGCCGAGGCCGCGGCGCGAGCGAGCGCCGGCGACGTCGCCGCGGCGCGCCTCTCGCTCCAGGCGCAGCTCGCCACGAGCTACTTCCAGTTGCGCGCGCTCGACGCGCAGGCGCGCCTCCTCGACGACACCGTGGGCGGTCTGAAGAAGTCGCTCGAGCTGACCGAAAACCGCTACCGGGCCGGCGTAGTGGCGCGCGCCGACGTAGTGCAGGCGGATGCGCAGCTCAAGAGTACTCTGGTGCAGACCATCGATCTCGGCGTGCAGCGCGCGCAGCTCGAGCACGCGATCGCCGTGCTCACCGGTGTGCCGCCTTCAGGGCTCTTGCTCGCCGCCTCCTCGTCGTTCGAAATCGGCGTCCCCGCCATTCCGCCGGGTATGCCTTCGGCGCTGCTCGAGCGCCGTCCCGACGTTGCGGCCGCGGAGCGGCGCGTGCACGCATCGAACGCGCAGATCGGCGTGGCGAAGGCGGCGTACTTCCCGCAGATCACGCTTACGGGCCTGTTCGGATTCACCAGCCCCGACGTCTCGATTCTCTTCGCCGGGCCGAGCCGCCAGTGGTCGATCGGCCCGTCGATCGCGCAGTCGATCTTCGACGCCGGGCTACGGCGCTCGCAGACCGAGCAGGCGATCGCTTCCTACGACGCAGCCGTGGCGAACTACCGCCAGGTCACGTTGACCGCGTTCCAAGAGGTCGAGGACAACCTCGCCGCGCTGCGCATCCTCGAGGAGGAGGCGCGCTCGGAGCAGGAAGCGGTGGAGGCGGCGCGCCTCTCGCTGTCGCTCGTGCTCAACCAATACAAGGCGGGCACGGTGAGCTTCCTCAACGTGGTGACGGCGCAGACCGCGCTTCTCAACGAGGAGCGCAACGCCGTCGGCATCGAGACGCGGCGCCTCGCGGCGGTGGTCGCGCTCATCCGGGCGCTCGGCGGCGGCTGGCACGAAAGTTAGCCGAAAGCTCGCGGTCAGCGTCAGCGAATGCAAGGAAGGCTGGCGCCAGGTCCCCGCCACGCCGCCGCAAAAGTAGCTCTACAAAGCGCGAGGCAGCTCGATCTTCACGCACAGGCCGCCGTCCTCCCGGTTGTGCGCGCTGATGCAGCCGCCGTGCGCCATGACGGCGCGCCGCGCGATGGCCAGGCCCAGCCCGAATCCCTTCCCCATGTCGCCGCTGATGCGATAAAAGGGCTCGAACACCCGCTCGAGCTCGTCCGGCGGAATGCCGGGTCCGCGATCCGACACCACGAGCACCGCGCGTGCGCCGGCCATAAAAAGGTCGAGCTCCACCTCGGTGCCACCGGCGGTGTACTTGACCGCGTTGCGCACCACGTTCTCGACCGCGCGATGCAGGAGCTCGCTGTGGCCGCGCACCAGCAGCTTGTCGACCGACTGGAGTGCCAGTTGGCGGTTGGCGGCCTGCGCCTCGAAGCGCGCGTCCTCGGCGACGTCGGCGACCAGGTCGGCCAGGTCGACGGTTTCGACCGCCGCCTCCGGCGCACCGCTTTCCAGCCGGGCGAGCGTGAGCGCTTCGCCGACCAGCTCGTCCAGGCGGGTG
>DASYPG010000216.1:0-5122 GCA_036006885.1 Burkholderiales bacterium
GGGCTTGCGCCCGGGAAGCTCGACGCGCTGGCGCGGCAATGCGTTTGGCGGAACTACGAGGCTGGCAAGCGCATTATCTCGCGCAACGCCGACGACCGCGACGTGTACATGCTGGTGTCGGGGCGGGTGCGCATCACCACCTATTCCCAGGGCGGCCGCCAGGTCACGTTCCGCGACATCGCAGCCGGCGACGTCTTCGGCGAGGTCGCCGCGCTCGACGAGAAGCCGCGCAGCGCCGACGTGATCGCGCTCGACAGCGCGCTGCTCGCGTCGATGTCGCCGCCGGTGTTCCGCCGCCTCCTCGCCGAGGAGCCGCTCGTCGGCGGCCGCGTGATGACGCGTCTCGCGGCGCTGGTGCGCTCGCTCTCCGATCGCGTCATCGACCTGAGCACGCTCGGCGTGCAGAACCGCATCCATGCCGAGATCCTGCGCCTCGCGCGCGCGTCGGGCGTGGAGCGCAACCGCGCCCGCCTGGAGCCGGGCCCGAAGCACGCCGACATCGCGAGCCAGGTGAGCACCTATCGCGAGCAGGTGACGCGCGAGCTCTCCGCGCTCGCCAGGGCGGGCATCCTGGAGAAGGACGGCGCGGCGCTCGTCGTGTGCGACGTCGCACGGCTGGCGAAGATGGTGGAAGACGTGCGCGGGGCTGCGTAGACGATCGATGCTTAGATTCTTGCTCCTCGCCGTTCTGGCCTGTGGAAACGCCTATGGTTTTCCGACGAAGCCGGTGCGGATGATCGTTCCCTTCCCGCCGGGCGGCGCGACCGACATCATCGGGCGCCTGCTCGCCGGGAAGATGCAGGAAGTGTGGGGGCAGCCGGTGGTGGTGGAGAACCGGCCGGGCGCAGGCACGGTCGTGGGCACCGATCTGGTGGCGAAGTCTGCGCCCGACGGGCATACCCTCGGCGTGGTGGTGACCGCGCACGTCATCAATCCCAGCCTGCGGCCGAACATGCCGTACGACACGCTGAAGGATCTCGCTGCGGTGAGCCAGGTGTCGGTGCAGCATCTGGTGATCGCCGCGCATCCGTCGGTGCAAGCGAACAACGTCGCGGAGCTGATCGCACTGGCGAAGAAGAACCCCGGCGGGCTGAGCTACGCCACGCCCGGCAGCGGCACGGCGATGCACCTTTCGGTGGAGCTCCTCAAGACCCAGGCCGGAATCGACCTCGTGCACGTTCCCTACAAGGGCGGCGCCCCGGCGCAGCAGGACGTGGTGGGCGGACGCGTGCCGATCCTGCTCGACGTCCTCTATGCCGTGCAGCCGCTCATCAGCGCCGGGAAGATCAAGGTCATCGCGCTCCTCAGCCCGACGCGCCCGGCGAGCGCGAAGGACTACGAGCTGGTCACGGAAACGGTGCCCGGCGTGAGCGCGCTCAGCATGGTGGGCCTGGTCGCTGCGGCGGGCACACCGCGCGAGCTGGTGCAGAGGATCTCGTCCGACGTCGCGCGCGCAGTCAGGAGCTCGGACCTCACCGAGCGCATGACCCAGCTCGGCATGGAGCCGGTCGGCTCCTCCCCAGAGGCGTTCGATGCCCTGATCCGCGCCGAGATCGAAAAGTGGGCGCGTGTGGTGAGAATCTCGGGTGCCAGAGTGGATTAAGAATCGGCGGATTAAACTTTTAACGCTTCCAGCAGCGCAGGAAAAACCTTCGGCGTGCCGGCGCAGATATCCCCCGATTCCATGAAACCGGCCTCGCCCGAGAGATCGCCCACTAGCCCGCCCGCTTCCTGGATCAGCAGCGCGCCCGCGGCCATGTCCCAGGGCGACAGGCCCAGCTCCCAGAACGCGTCGAGGCGGCCGCAGGCGACGTAGGCGAGGTCGAGCGCGGCGGCGCCCGCGCGTCGCACCCCGGCGGCGGTCTGCATGAAGCGCGCGAGCTGCTTCGTATAGAGGTCCAGCCTGCTCACCTCCTTGAACGGGAAGCCGGTGCCGACGAGCGCGTCCTGCAGGCGCACGCACTTCGAGACTCTGATGCGCCGGTCGTTCAGAAAGGCGCCGCGCCCCTTGGATGCGGTGAAGAGCTCGTTCTTGAGCGGGTCGTAGACGACGGCGTGGGCGAGGGCACCGCGGTGCTCGATGCCGATCGACACGCCGTACTGCGGAAAGCCGTGGATGAAGTTGGTGGTGCCGTCGAGCGGATCGATGATCCAGCGATATTCCGCGTGCTGCGCCGTGGTGCCCGATTCCTCCGCGACGAAGCCGTGGTCGGGGTAGGCCTTGCGCACGACCTCGATGATCGCCTCCTCCGCCGCGCGATCCACCTGGGTGACGAAATCGTTGGCGCGCTTTACCTTGACCACGAGCGCGTCGCCGCCCAGCGCCGCGCGGTTGATGATGGAGCCGGCGCGTCGCGCGGCACGCACCGCGATGTTCAGCATGGGATGCATTGGGGCCGCGTATTCTACGGGCTGTGCCAAGCATCCGGATCGTGCTCTGCCGTCCCAGCCATCCAGGCAACATCGGCGCCGCCGCGCGCGCGATGAAGACGATGGGCCTTGCCGACCTGCGCCTGGTCGCGCCCGAGCGCTACCCCGCGCCGGAAGCGGACTGGATGGCGACGAACGCCGTGGATGTTCTTAAACGGGCCGCCGTGCATGCTTCACTGGAAGATTCCATCCGGGACTGCGTTGCCGCGTTCGCCATGTCGGCGCGGCCGCGCGAGTGGTCGCCGCAGGTGTTCGATGCGCGCGGCGCGGCGGCGCGCGCGATGGCCCTGGAGGGCGACGTGGCTTTCGTCTTCGGCAACGAGACGTCTGGATTGACCAACGAGGAGGTTTTCGCCTGCCAGTTCCTGGTCCACATTCCCACCAGCCCCGAATTCAACTCGCTGAACCTTGCGCAGGCAGTGCAGGTGATGGCGTATGAGCTCTTTATGACCCGCTCACCCGAGGTGGGCGTGCGGGCGGAGAAGCCCGCCACGATTGCGGACCTCGAAGGCCTTTACGCGCACCTGGAGCAGGCCGCGGTCGAGACGAACTTCATGGCGAGCGGTTCGCGCCTGCGGGAGCGCTGGCGCCGGCTTTTCTCGCGCGTGCCTGCGCTCGAGCGCGAGGAGGTCAACATCATGCGGGGCCTCCTGAGGGCGCTCCTCGGCAAATAGTTGATCAAAACAGTCGGAAACCCTAATATGGCCTTCATGTTCACGAAGCTGCGCGCCGACATTGCCTGCATCCTCGACCGGGACCCCGCGGCGCGGAGCGCTTGGGAAGTGCTCACCTGCTATCCGGGGCTCCATGCGATCTACATTCACAAGCTCGCGCACTGGTTCTGGCTGCGGGGCCTGCGCTGGCTCGGGCGATTCACCTCGCACCTCGGCCGCTGGCTGACCGGCATCGAGATCCATCCCGGTGCGAAGATCGGAAGCTGCGTCTTCATCGATCACGGCATGGGCGTGGTCATCGGGGAAACCGCGGAAGTGGGTGAGGGCTGCACCATCTACCAGGGTGTGACCCTGGGTGGCACGTCGCTTTATCGCGGTGAAAAGCGCCATCCCACCTTGGGATCTGGCGTCGTGGTGGGCGCAGGCGCGAAGATCCTCGGCGGTTTCGTGGTGGGGGGCGGTGCGCGCATCGGATCCAATGCCGTGGTCGTGAAGGCCGTCCCGGAAGGCTCCACGGTCATGGGAATTCCCGGCAAGATCGTCGAAGATCCCAGCACGAAGAGCGCAGAACGCTTCGCGGCCTATGCGGTAGTCCAGGACCACGAGGACCCGCAGTCGAAGGCAATCCAGCAGCTCGTTGAGCACTCCCGGGAGTTCGAGCGCACGATCGAGATTCTCCAGGACCGGCTCGCCCGCCTCGAGCGCCAGGAAGCCGCCGCCGAAACCGACAAAAACCTGAGAGCAGTCAAATAATTAGTACTTGAGGGTTTCAGTCGGCTTTTGGTTGAGGTATACTTGAGCATCCTAATCGGGTATTGGACACCGAATTCACATGAGACTCACTACCAAAGGCAGGTTCGCAGTAACCGCGATGGTCGACTTGGCGATGCGCCAGAACCGCGGCCCGGTGACGCTCGCGGCGATCAGCGAGCGTCAGCACATCTCGCTTTCCTATCTCGAACAGCTCTTCGGCAAGCTGCGGCGGGCGAAGCTGGTATCCAGCGTGCGCGGCCCCGGCGGCGGTTACAACCTGGCCCAGCCGACGCAGTCGGTCAGCGTCGCGAGCATCGTCACGGCCGTGGATGAGCCGCTCGACGCGACCCAATGCGGCGGCAAGGAGAATTGCCACGACGAAAAGCGCTGCATGACCCACGATCTCTGGGCCACCCTGAACGAGAAGATGCACGACTACCTCTCGTCGGTGAGCCTCGCCGACCTCGTGGCGCACCAGAGCGGCAAGCCGGTCGCGGTGATCAAGGATTTCAGGCAGCACGAAAAGTCGCACGACAAGCCGCAGCACGACAAGCCGGCCGAGGAGAAGGTGGCCGCATGAGGCTGCCGATCTATCTCGACTACTCGGCGACCACGCCGGTCGATCCGCGGGTCGCCGAGAAGATGATCCCGTACCTCACCGAGTTCTTCGGCAACGCGGCGAGCCGCTCGCACGCGTTCGGCTGGAAGGCCGAGGCCGCGGTCGAGGAGGCGCGCGCGCACGTCGCCGCGCTGATCGGGGCCGACCCGAAGGAGATCGTCTGGACTTCGGGCGCCACGGAAGGGAACAACCTCGCCCTCAAGGGCGCGGCGAACTTCTACAAGAGCAAAGGCAAGCACATCGTCACGCAGAGGACCGAGCACAAGGCGGTGCTCGACACGGTGCGCGAGCTCGAGCGCCAGGGCTTCGAAGCGACCTATCTCGATGTCGAATCCAACGGGATTGTCGATCTCGAGAAGCTGAAGGCCGCGATTCGTCCCGACACCATCCTGGTCTCGATCATGATGGTGAACAACGAGATCGGGGTGATCCAGCCGGTGTGGGAAATCGGCGAGCTGTGCCGCGAGAAGGGCATCATCTTTCATTGCGACGCGGTGCAGGGCGCGGGCCGCGTCGAGATCGACATGCAGAAGCTGAAGGCCGACCTGCTGACGATCACTGCGCACAAGATCTACGGCCCCAAGGGAATCGGCGCGCTCTACGTGCGGCGCAAGCCGCGCGTGCGTATCGAAGCGCAGATTCATGG
>DASYPG010000217.1:0-2864 GCA_036006885.1 Burkholderiales bacterium
GCTCGCGTGCGATGTACTGCCAAACGTCGAGCTCGGTCCAGTTGCTGATCGGGAAGACGCGCACGTGCTCGCCCGGATTGACGCGCGCGTTGTACAGGCTCCACAGTTCGGGCCGCTGGTTGCGCGGATCCCACTGACCGACCTCGTCGCGAAATGAGAACACGCGCTCCTTGGCGCGCGCCTTTTCCTCGTCGCGGCGCGCGCCCCCGATCGCCGCGTCGAAGGCGAACTCGGCGATCGCTTCGAGCAGGGTCACCGACTGCGACGCGTTGCGGCTCTGGTTCTCCGAGCCCAGCCTCACCGTGCCGCGCCGGATCGAGTCCTCGACCGAGCGCACGACGAGCCGCTCGCCGAGCTCGGCGGCGCGCCGGTCGCGAAACTCGATCACTTCGGGATAGTTGTGCCCGGTGTCGATATGCAGCAGCGGAAACGGAAACCTTCCGGGGCGGAACGCCTTCTCCGCCAGGCGCAGCAGGCAGATCGAGTCCTTGCCGCCTGAAAAGAACAGCACCGGGTTCTGGCACTGGCCCGCGACCTCGCGCAGGATGTAGATCGCCTCGGACTCGAGCCAGTCGAGATGGCTGCGCTCAGCCCGCATGGACGCTTTCCCCTGTCTTCGCCGCGTGCAGACCGCACTCTTTCTTGTCCGCGGATTCCCACCACCAGCGTCCGGCGCGCACGTTCTCGTGCGGCAGGACCGGCCGCGTGCACGGCGCGCAACCGATCGAGCGATAGCCCTGGTCGTAGAGGCGGTTGTAGGGCACGCCGTGGCCGCGGATGTAGTCCCAAACCTGCGTTTCGCTCCAGTCTGCGAGCGGGTTGAATTTCTCCAGCCCGTTGAGCGCATCGTATTCGCGCACCGCGAGGCGGGACCGGGTATTGGCATCCTTGCGCTGCCCCGTGATCCAGGCGCGCTTGCCCGCCAGCGCGCGCTTGAGCGGCCCGACCTTGCGGATCTCGCAGCAGTGCTGGCGCAGCTCGAGGTCTCCGTAGAACGCGTCGCGGCCGTGCCGGCTCGCGTACCGGACCACCGCGTCTGCATCGGGCGTATACACCTGCACCGCGATGCCGTAATGGCTCCTTACCGTCGCCACCAGTTCCAGGGTATCGGCATGCAACCGGCCGGTATCCAGGACGAAGACCTCGATCGGCAAGCCGGCGCGTGCGATCGCATCGGTGAGCACCATGTCCTCGGCAGACAGGCTGCTCGCCAGCGCGGCCGGCGAGAACCGCACCGCGATGTCGGAGAGCAGCTGGATCACCCGGTCAGGCCCCGCTGGTAGGAAACGGAGAACGTCTCGAAGGCGCTGAGCGCCTCGGCCGGGTCCTCGCCTTCGCGCAGCTCGAAGGCGTCGAACCCGACGCGCTCCATGTAGTAGAGGTGGTCGCGCGTGATGTGGCCGACTGCGCGCAGCTCGCCCTTGTAGCCGTAGCGGCCGCGCAGGAGCGTCGCGATCGAGTAGCCGCGCCCGTCGCCAAACTTGGGAAAATTCACCTCGACCCGCGTCGCGCCCGCGAGCTCGTGCGCCACCGAAGCCGGGTCGGTGCCGGGCTCGAGGCGGATCACCCGCGCCTCAGGCGAGGGCGCGCTCTCGCGAACGACTCGCCGCTCTTTGATGAGCGTTGCCATAGACACTTTCCTTGAAGGGCTCGATGCCGATGCGGTGCACCACGTCGACGAAACGCTCGGATTCGCTGTCGCGGCGCTCGAGGTAGCAGGCGATGAGCTTCTCGATCACGTCGGGGACGTCGCTGCGCGCAAACGAGGGTCCGAGGACCTTGCCGAGCGATGCCTTGGTCCCGGACTGGGTTTCGCCTTGATTTCCGCCGATCTCGATCTGGTACCACTCCTCGCCGTTCTTGTCGACGCCGAGGATGCCGATGTGGCCGACGTGGTGGTGGCCGCAGGCGTTCATGCATCCCGAGATGTTGAGGTCGAGCTCGCCGATATCGTGCAGGTAGTCGAGGTCGTCGAAGCGCTCCTGGATCGCCTCGGCCACCGGGATCGACTTCGCATTGGCGAGGGCACAGAAGTCGCCGCCCGGGCAGGCGATGATGTTAGTGAGCAGGCCGACGTTGGGCGTGGCGAGGCCGAGCTCGCGCGCCTCGCGCCACAGCGCCGGCAGGTCCGCCTGCCGCACGTGGGCGAGGATCAGGTTCTGCTCGTGCGACACGCGCAGCTCGCCGCACGAGTAGCGCTCGGCGAGACCGGCGATCGCCTCCATCTGGTCGCTGGTGACATCGCCGGGGGGCACGCCGGTCTTCTTAAGCGACAGCGTGACCGCGGCGTAGCCGGGCACCTTGTGCCCGTGCACGTTGCGCTTCGCCCAGGCGGCGAAGCCCGGGCCGCCGATCGGCTCGACCGGCTCGAGCGCGGGATACTGCGGCCGCACGAAGCGCGCCTCGATGCGGCGCACGTCGTCGGCGCTCAGCGTCGCGGCGCTGCCCCGCAGGTGCGCCCATTCGGCCTCGACCTCGTCGCGGAACTTTTCGACCCCGCGCTCCTTCAGCAGGATCTTGATCCTCGCCTTGTGGATGTTCTCGCGCCGGCCGTAGCGGTTGTAGACGCGCAGGACCGCCTCGAGATACGTGAGGAGGTGCGGCCACGGCAGGAACTCGCGGATGACCTGGCCGAGGAGCGGGGTGCGGCCGAGCCCTCCGCCGACGATCACCCGGAAGCCGATCTCTCCGGCTTCGTTCTTCCGCGCGTGCAGCCCGATGTCGTGCACGAACGTGGCGGTGCGATCGGCGAGCGCGCCGTTCACGGCGATCTTGAATTTGCGCGGCAGATAGCTGAACTCCGGGTGGAACGTGGACCACTGCCGGATGATTTCGCACCACACGAACGAATCGACGATCTCGTC
>DASYPG010000218.1:0-9478 GCA_036006885.1 Burkholderiales bacterium
GGCTGCTCCAGGGAAGCCAGCTCCTCGCCGCGGCGGTGTCGCTCTCGTTCGGCGTGGCGCTCGCACTCGGCAGCGTGAGCGTGTGGATGCTCTTTGCCTTCACCGTGCTAATGGGCGCGGCAAACGTGCTCGACCGGCCGGCGCGGCTCACCACGGCCTTTGAGCTCGTGGCGCGCGCGGACGCGGTGAAGGCCGTGGCGATGAACACGATGGGCTTTTCGATGATGCGCATCTTCGGGCCGGCCATCGCCGGCTTCCTCATCGCTTCGCTCGGCGCGGCCGGCAGCTTCTTCATCCAGGGCGTGCTGTACGCCGCCGCCGCGGCGATGGTGCTCATGGTGGTGTTCCCCGCGCGCCGAGCCGCGGGCGCGGAACGCTCCGCGTCCGCGCAGATGCTCGAGGGGCTGCGCTTCGCGGCGCTCGACCCGCGCACACGGCTGCTGGTGTTCCTCGGGGCGCTGCCGTATTTCCTGCTCGTGCCGGTGTGGGGCACGCTGCTCCCGATCTACGCGAAGGACATCTTCGCCGCCGGGCCGCAGGGGTTGGGCTGGATGCTGACCGGCGTGGGCATCGGCGGCACGCTCGGCGGCCTCGCCGCCAACGCGCTCGCGCGCGCCGAGCGCCAGGCGCTGATCCAGGCGGGCTGGATCGTGCTCATGGCCTTGGCGATCCTCGGCCTCGCGGCGAGCCCGACGCTCGGCGCAGCGCTTGCCTTCGGGATCATCGGCGGCGCGGCCGAGATGGCGCACACCGCCAGCAACATGGCGATGCTGCAGCTGAATGCGCCCGACGAGATGCGCGGGCGCATCTCGAGCCTCACCATGCTCTACCCGGCGATGATCTCGGTGGGCGCCTTCGTCGCCGGGCCGCTTTCGGACCTCCTCGGCGTCAGGGGAGCGTCGGTCGCGCTCGCGTCGGTCGCGCTCGCCGCCATGGCCATCCTGTACATTGCTTCGCCGCAGCTCAGGGAGATGCGCTTCAGATGAAAACAAAGAAACCCGGTTCGCCGCGCGTTGCTGCCAGCACTGCGCTGATCGAAGACCTCGTCGCCGGGAGCCGGATCCTGGCGAACGAAGGCGTGCTGGACGCCTACGGCCACATCAGCGCGCGCAGCGACAAGCGCCCCGAACGCTTCATCATGTCCCGCTCGCGCGCGCCGGCGCTCGTCACGGCGGCCGACCTCATGGAGCTCGACGCCGACAGCGAGGCCGTGGGCGGCGACCAGCGCAAGGGCTTCATCGAGCGCTACATCCACGGCGAGATCTACCGCAAGCGCCCCGAGGTCATGGCGATAGTGCACAGCCACGCGCCCTCGGTGATCCCGTTCGGCGTCACCAAGACGCGCCTGCGCCCGATCTACCACATGGGCTCGTTCCTCTGGTCGGGCGCGCCGGTGTGGGACATCCGCAAGGTGCGCGACGACAACGACATCCTGGTGCGCGACCGCCCGCTCGGCGCGTCGCTCGCCGATGGGCTCGGAAGCGGCAACTGCGTGCTGATGCGGGGCCACGGCATGACCGTGATCGGCGAAAGCATCCAGGAAGCCGTGTTCCGCGCCATCTACACCGAGATGAACGCTCGCCTGCAGCTCCAGGCCGAGACTCTGGAGGGGCCGATCCAGTTCCTGAGCGACACCGAGGGCAAGCGCTCGAGCGCCGCCAACCGCGGCACCCTGGAGCGGCCCTGGGAATTGTGGAAGAAAGAAGCGCTAAGCAGGAGATGAAGCTCGGCGGTTGTACTGCGGGATAAATGGCCGTTGGCGTTGGTTGGTATCGCCGCGTCGGCTCCTGCGCTGGTTGCCAAAACGCCGAGAGTATCCGTACTGTCCGATGGACGGTTGGTATTGGGCATCCTGTATGCCGCTCGGCGGCAGATGACGCCAGGCGCTTACCGCGTTACATTCGGCGACCGATCAGTCCATGACCGCCCCAGCGCGCGCCGTGCAATGCCCTTCGTGCAAAGAGGAGAACGCCCCGGGAAGCGCTTTCTGTGGCGCATGCGGGTCGAGGCTGCCGTCGGTCTGTTCGGCATGCGGCGCGCATAATCCCTCTGCCCAGAGATTCTGCGGCGAATGCGGCGCGCCGCTGGGACGCCCGGCCGGGCCTGCGAAGTTCGGCTCCGCGCAGAGCTACACGCCCCGCCACCTGGCCGAAAAGATCCTGACATCGCGCAGCGCCCTCGAAGGCGAGCGCAAGCAGGTGACGGTTCTGTTCGCGGACATGAAGGGCTCCATGGAGCTGCTCGCGGACCGGGACCCGGAGGACGCCCGCAAGCTGCTCGATCCGGTGCTCGAAAAGATGATGGATGCGGTTCACAGGTACGAGGGCACGGTGAACCAGGTGATGGGCGACGGCATCATGGCCATCTTCGGCGCTCCACTTGCGCACGAAGACCACGCCGTCCGGGCGTGCTACGCGGCGCTGCGGATGCAGGAGGCGATCGCGCAGCTCGCGAACGAGATCCGCAAGACCCAGGGCGTTTCGATCCAGGTCCGCACCGGACTCAACTCGGGCGAAGTCGTGGTCCGCTCGATCGGGAACGATCTGCGCATGGACTACACCGCAGTCGGCCAGACCACGCATCTCGCAGCGCGGCTGGAGCAGCTTGCGGCACCGGGCTCGATCCTGATCTCCAGCGACTGCCTGCGTCTGGCCGAGGGTTACCTGGAGACCAAGCCGCTGGGCCCGGTTGCGCTCAAGGGGCTGACGACGCCGATCGAGGTCCACGAGCTCATCGCGGCGACCCCGGTCCGCACGCGCCTGCAGGCGGCGGCAGCGCGCGGGCTCACGCCGTTCGTCGGGCGGCGCCTCGAGATGGAGACGCTGCACGAAGCCTTGCGGCGTGCCGCCGCGTCCGAGGGCCAGGTCCTGGCGGTGGTCGGCCCGGCCGGCGTGGGCAAGTCGCGTCTCCTGCGCGAGTTCATCCATTCTCCGCACACGCGCCGCTGGCTGGTGCTCGAGTCGAAGTCGATTTCCTACGGCCGTGCCACGCCATACCTGCCGCTCATCGATTTCCTGAAGGGCTATTTCAAGCTGTCCGAACGCGACGAGGCGCGCACGGTCCGGGAGAAGGTGACGGCGAAAGTCATCCTGCTGGATCAGCCGCAGCAGGATTGGATTCCGCCGGTGCTCGATCTGCTCGGCGCCCTCCCGGAGGATCATCCTTTCCGCAGTCTCGAGCCGATGCAGCGCCGCAGCCTTACCGCGCGCGCGATCACCGACCTGATGATCGCGGAGAGCCGGATCCAGCCGGTGATCATGGTGTTCGAGGACCTGCACTGGAACGACATGCAGACCCTCGGGCTGCTGGCCGCCGTCATCACGAGCATCCATCAGCATGCCGTTCTCATGCTCGCGAGCTATCGGCCCAAAGAGCACGACGACAAATGGGTCGACCAGCCCCACTACCGGCAGGTGAGGGTGGAACCTCTCGCGCAGGAGAACCTATCCGGGCTGCTCGATATTCTGCTCGGAAAGAACGGCGGCCTCGCGGCGGTGAAGGCCTTCCTGGTCGAGCGCACGGGGGGCAATCCGTTCTTCGTCGAGGAAAGCGTGCGCACGCTGGTCGAGACCGGGGTGCTTGCCGGAGCGCGCGGCCAATACCGCCTGGCAAAGCCGTTTTCGGGCATCGAAGTGCCCGCCACCGTGCGCGCCATCCGTTCGGCGCGCATCGACCGGCTGGGCGAGCCGCAAAAGCGCCTGCTCCAGGAAGCCGCCGTGATCGGCAAGGACTTTCCGTTCGCCCTCCTGCAGGCGATCGCCGGCGTGCAGGAGCAGGATCTGCGCGCTCGGCTCCACGAGCTGCGGTCGGCCGAGTATCTGTACGAGAGCCGGCTTTTCCCGGAGCTCGAATACACGTTCAGGCATTCCATGACGCGCGAGGTCGCCTACTCGAGCCTGCTGCGCGAGCAGACGAGGGCCTTGCACGAGAAGGTGGCGACCGAGCTTATCCGGCTGGCGTCGGAACGCACGGAGGAGGAGGTCGAGCAGATCGCGGAGCACGCCGAGAAGGGCCACGCCTGGCCCGAAGCCGTCGAGTACCTCCAGCGCTCCGGCGAAAAGGCGTTCGCCCTTTATGCGAATGCGGAGGCCGCCGACTATTTCACGCGCGCACTAAAGGCGCTCGAGAATCTGCCGCGAAGCCGCGCCACGCTCGAGTTGGACGTGGACCTGCGCTTCGAGCTGCGCAATGCGCTGATCGCGTTGTGCAAGCTCGACCGCATCGGAGAGTGCCTGGACGCGCTCGAGCCGCTCGTCGCTCACCTAGGCGACCGCGACCGGGCTGCGCGGCTCGCGTCGTTCAGGTGCAACCAGCATTTCCTCTCAGCGCAGCAGCGCAGCGCGATCGAGGTCGGAGAGGCCGGGCTGCGCCTGGCGCGTGAGATCGGCGAGCGCCAGCTTCATGCCGAGCTCCTTTACAGGATCGGCCAGAGCTACCACCTGATCGGTGACAACCGCAAGGCGCTCGCGCTGCTCAACCAGAGCATCGCCGATACCGTCGAGCGACGCGCGCGAGCGCGCTTCGAACTGGCGGTGATTCCGGCGGTCGGAAGCCGCATGTGGCTCGTGAGCATCCTCGCGGAGTGCGGCGAATTCAGGCCGGCATTGGTCCACGCCGAGCGCGCGGTGGAAATCGCCCAGGAGGCGCAGCATCCGTTGAGCGAAGTGCTCGGATGGCTCGCCGTCGGACACGTGCAACGGCGCAAGGGCGAGATCGAAGAGGCGATCCGTGCGCTCGAGCGCGGCATGGCGCTCACCGAGCGCTATTCGGTGCCGATGTGGCGCCTGCGCCTCGAGTCGTCGCTCGGCGTGGCGCTCGCCTGCCAGAGCGAGCTCGCTCGCGGGCTGGAGCTTGCCGGGGGCGCGCTTGCTGGCGCCGAGCGCATGGGCCTGATGGTGGACCGGCCGATGCTGCACGTGCATCTGGGCGAGGCGCTGCTGCTTGCCGGACGCGTCGAAGAGGCGCTCACGCATGCGAGGCAGGCGCTCGACATCGCGTCGGCCCACGAGAACAAGCGCGACGAGCCGTGGGCGCGGTTGCTGATTGCCCGTGCATCCTGGGCGCTCGATCCCAAAGCGCCCGACGAGCCTCTGGCGCAGCTCGAGAGCGCGCTGCGACTAGCGCTCGCCAGCGAGGCGCGGCCTCTGGAGGCGCATTGCCGTGCCATGCTTGGCATCATTCACGGGGCGGGCGGCGATAAGGCCCGGGCGGAAGAGTTCAGGGCGGCTGCGCACGCCGCCTATGCGAACCTCGGCATGCGAGCGCTCTTGCTGGCGCCGCTAACGAACACCTCGGCGCCGATAACCTGAAGAATCTCACGGCCATGGGAGATCGAGCGCGGGGCAGAGCTTGCCGACCGCGTTAGGGGCGCACGCGCGCGGCGTTCGGCCCGGGATGTTGTTCGGGATGAGCATGGTGCCACCCCAGAAATCGCTATGGGTGTTCATGCGAAAGACCTGTCCCGGCGTGAAGGTCGTGCGATCGGCGTTGCAGGTGGTGCCGGTGCACATGAGGTTGTCTTTCGCGATGGTGGCCACGCCTTCGGTATGTCCATCGCATGCCGCCGGGCGCAAGCCGAAGGCATGCCCGATCTCGTGCGCCACGGTGGTCGGGTTCGCTTTGATGCCGACGAACGTGATATTGGCGTCGCCCGCGGCGAAGCTGGCCGGATTGGTGGGACAGGGAAACGGGGATTGCTTGATCGCGCAGTTTTTTCCGGTGAACTTCCCATCCACGTAGTACACGTTCAGGGTCTTGGCGGTATAGAAAGGCTTCGTCTTGATGACGTCGATTCCGTCCAGGCAAGTGTCGCCCGCGTCGTTGATGCCGTCGCGGACGATCTGAAAGGCATTCGACTCGGTCGAAACGTCCGACAGCTTCCGGATCGTCGGAACGAGCTGCACCCCGACCATGTTCTCCCGGTAGAGGAACTCCGCCCTGTCGATATGCTGCTGCGCCAGGGTTGCGGTCGCGTCGTCGACCACCCAGATATGGACCGGGACCTCGACGAGGGGATCCAGAGTCACGGTATGGACATCGCCCGGGCTATTGGTCCACGCCACGCCGGTCTCCCACTTCATCGCGTGCCTCTTCGAGAAGATCGCGATCTCCGAATTGCAGCCGCTTGTGGGAGCGAGGACATTCGGCAGCGACGTCTCGCCGGTGGAGCGGAAGATCCACTCCGGCGTCGGGGGCGCGCCGTCGCTGCACTGACCCAGCGTGCGCCCATCCAGCATGACCACGACGTCGTCGCCGGCGGCGATGCCCTCGATCCGCAGCTTGTCGAAGAACGGCGGATCGATGATCGGCCCGCAGCGCCGGATCAGGAAGAGCCAATCGAACTCGTTCAGCAGGTGCTGCCCGAGAAATTGCCGCACCGAGACATGTTCGGTGACCGTGCTGCCGGCAGGCAGGGTGCGGGCGGCTGGTTTCTTGCGCGTCAGCGGCCGGAGCAATCCCACGGGCACAGCAGCGTCGGCACTGAAGGGGAGGCCGCGGATGCGACTCGACCCCGGCCCGAGGACGATGCGATTGCCCTGGCGTTTGGCGTTGCCTTCGATCTTCAGCTGCCTGAGCTTGGCTGGAGGCAGGCCCGCGAAGCGAAGCTCGGCACCGGCAAGGATCTTCGCGTCGATCGCGACGCGCCATTCGATGGGACCGGGTCCCGGACAGCCCGGACAGCAATCGACCAGCTCGCAGCCCACCGGGATGGGCATGCGCTTTTCCAGAGCGGCGGACGCCGCCAGATCGGCGACGCAAATGCGATCGATCAGATGGTCGTTGAAGGCCCCGGCGAGCCGCGGAGCGGCGAGAAGAAGGAGCCAGAGCGAGCTGCACATCGCCTTACGCATGCCGAGCCCTCCTAGGCGTCCACCTCCGCGACGCCTTCGAACAGTTCGTCTTCCCGGACCACGGCAGGCAAGGTATCCACCGACCGCACCAGATAGAACCCGTCGGCGAAATCGACCGCGCCGGGAATCTCGATCTTCTCGCCCAGCGCGAGACGCACGTACGTTACCGCCATGTTGTGCCGTCCCACCAGGTCATGGATGTTGGTCATGGTCGCGAAGCGGCCGGCATTGATCTCGGTGATGCATGCCTCGCCGCGCTCGTTTTCTTTGAGGTCGACGAAGAACACGCCCGAGGCATGAGCGTCGAGCGCGCGGATTGCTCTGGCACAGACGTCGATCACGTTTGGGTCCAGCACGGTCTTCGCGAGCGCGGGCATCGACGATACGCCGCTCGGGCTGCCGGTGTTGAGGTAGGTGATGCGCTCGGCCATCTTGGCCAGGACGAGGCGCCCCCGGTCCCACAGGCACTGGACGCAGTAGTCGCGCCCGGGGAGGTACTCCGAGAGTGTGAAGGCGCCGGCGGGCACTGCGCGCATCGCCTGCCAGTAGGCGATCCAGCCGCGCACCTGCTCCGGCGTCCTGACCGGAACGGCCCCCAGCGAGCCCGAGCCCGCGCGGATGCGGCACCAGAGCTTGGTGTGGCCCTTGAATCGGCGGAACACGCCGTCGACATCCTTCGCCGCAGCGATCGGGTAGGTCAGGGGCGCCGGTATGCCGCGCCGGCGGAGAAGCGTCGTCAGCGCGTACTTGTCCTGGCAGCGCTCGATGAGAGCGGTGCTCGGCAGCAACGTGCGGCAGTAGAGCTTGTCGCGCAACCTGGCCAGTCTCAGCACGTCGGCATCGCTCGTCGGGATGACGAGGTCCACGCGCTCGGCGCGGACGATCCGCCGCAAGGCCGCGGCGTAAGCCGCGGTCGAAAGCGGTAGCAGGTAGTTATGCTCTGCGGGAGATTTCTTGAGGAAGAAGCGGCTCTCGTGGCAGCCGACGATCACGAGCGAAGAGTCGCCCGCCTTCAGGCTGCGGATCAGATTGTTCCCCGCAGCCGAGCCCGCTTCCAGCACGAGCACTCGTGCGCTCAAATTGGCGCTCCCTCCGAGGCTAGGCGCGGATTCTAACGTCCGCGCACGCTCTTCAAGCGGACCTTGTACTTCCTCTTGACGAGCTTGAGCTTGCCCGGATGGCGTTTCAGGCACTCCCTTAAGCACTCGACGAATTCGGCCCACTCCTTCGGTTTGAGCTCGCCGATGATTTCGATCTTCAGTGTCTCGTTGCGCCCCGCAAGACCAACTTGGCCGATTACCGGTCCGTCCGTCATGTGCCCCTCCCTAGAAAATGAATGCGAGCCGCCCCGCTGCCCGCTCCGATATCAGTGTACTGCAAGCGGGCCCGGGCCCTCGCGGGCCCGGCCGTTCCGAAGCGCGTTACAGCGGCGGCGCGATGAAGTTGTGGTCCTTCGCCCAGGGCGACTCGGTCGCCTCCGAAGACGCGTCCACGCGGGAGCCGCGGTCGACTTCCGCGTACTGCGTGGCTTTCTCCGGCAGGTTCGGCAGCGTACGGTCGATCATGACCTCCTCGTACGGCGCGTTAGAGCCCGCGACATAGGGCGCGACGGCGGCGAACTCGACCGGCGGCAGGGCGCGGTCGAGCTCAGTCTGCTCGAAGGGCTTGCCGTTGTCGGCGAAGGCCGCGGTGGTGATGGCGATGCTGGCTGCGAGGATCAGGCGTTTCATGTTCAATCTCCCTTAGGTTTGGTTAGTTGGTTCACCTTGGTGGTGCAAGTGGCACCTTAAGGAAGCCGATGCCCGCTGGAAGTGCGTTTGCGCACCCGGACGGCGAGATAAGGAGACTGCTCTAGGCGGGAAGGAGCGCGGCGCCGCGCTGCGCGCGCCGCAAGAGCAGCAGCGCGATCGACAGGTTGACGACGTTGAAGGCGATGCTGTTCACGAACGCGGCGTGGTAGGAGCCGGTGAGATCGAAGATCGCCCCCGACAGCCAGCCGCCGAGCGCCATGCCGAAGAGCGTCGCCATGATGACGATGCCCACGCGCAGGCCGGCCTCGGCGGGCGCGAAGTACTCGCGGATGATGATC
Organism: Burkholderiales bacterium; assembly: GCA_036006885.1. Lineage (GTDB taxonomy): Bacteria > Pseudomonadota > Gammaproteobacteria > Burkholderiales > SG8-39 > SCGC-AG-212-J23. The sequence continues at coordinate 8,941 of DASYPG010000218.1, forward strand.
GCGTAGGCGGGCACCAGCCCGCCCTGGAACAGGCCGAACAGCGCCGACACTATGTATAGCGACGTCGGGCCGTCGTAGGGCAGGAACAGCAGCAGCGCGATGCCCTGCAGCACCGATCCGGTGAGAAGCGTGCGGATGCCGCCGATGCGGTCCGAGACGAACCCGAAGATGAGGCGGCTGATCACGCCGGCGCCCAGCATTACGGCGAGCATCGCCGAGCCGCGCGCGGCGCCGTAGCCCAGGTCGCTGCAGTAGGCGACGATGTGGACCTGCGGCATCGCCATCGCCACGCAGCAGGCGACGCCCGCCACGGCGAGCACGACGGTGAGCGCGTTCGGGGAGAAGCCCAGCGGGCTCGCTTGCAGCGCTCTCGTTTCATGGATGCTGCCCGTGAGAACCGGCAGTGGGGCGCGGCGTCGCATCAGGAAGGCGAGCGGCAGCGCGGCTACGAGGGCAAACAGGCCCACGCCCACGAAGGTCGCGCGCCAACCGGCGATCTCGAAGAAATGGTTCAAAACCGGCGGCCATACCGCGCCGG
>DASYPG010000219.1:0-5586 GCA_036006885.1 Burkholderiales bacterium
AAGCTGATGCGCACGCCGCGGGAATACCGCCGCTGGATGCTGCTGCATCGCGAGCCGGTGGACAACTGGACGCGCGGGCGCGTCACCCTGCTCGGCGACGCGGCGCACTTCATGCTCCAGTACATGGCGCAAGGCGCGGCGATGGCGATGGAGGACGCGGTGTGCTTGGGCGCCTGCGCAGACGCGTTCGATGGCGATTTCGAGAAAGTCTTCCAGGAGTATCAGAAGCGGCGCATCGTGCGCGCCTCGCGCGTCCAGGTCTCGGCGAACCACCTCGTCGGCATGATCTTCCACGTGCCCGACGGCCTCGAGCGCGAGATCCGCAACGACCTCTATCGCGGCCGCAGTCCCGAACGTTATTACGACGCGCTCGAGTGGCTGTTCAACGCGCCGGATTACGTCCGAGGTTTTAGATGAGATGCGACGTTTTGTCGCACCCCCAGGAAAATCGCTGCGCGCGCCGGCACGCATCCACTAGCAAGTAACAAAAAGTTCTTTAGCCGGATAGCGGGATCAGGTACAACTAAGGTACAAGATGTGATCGGAGGAACGACGCGGCAATACAAAAACCGGCCGCGCGCAGCAGCGCTTCTCATCGCGCTTCTTTCCTGCTCTTTGCTTCGGGGATAACTTGGGGTGGGAGGTTGTATGAAAATCAGGGATGCAATCCCGCTTGTCCTCACGTCTGTCGTAGGCTTCTTCTTCTTCCATTCGCAGATCGCCACTTCGGTCGATTTCTTCGCGCGTGACCCGGGCGTGCGCGACGGTGCGGACGCCGGCGGGCCGCTCCCCGGGCTGACGGCGAACCAGCGCGCCTTCTTCGACACGGGAAAGGCCGACTTCAACTCAGCGGAAGACGTCGCCGACGGCCTCGGGCCCGTCATAAACCTCGACGCCTGCGGCGGCTGCCACGCGCAGCCCGCCGCGGGAGGCACCAGCCCGAAGGTGAATCCGCAGGTGGCGTTCGCCACCCTGCGGGGCGCCGACAACAAGCTGCCGTCGTTCATCCGGCTCAACGGCCCGGTGCGCGAGGCACGCTTCGTGAAGAACGCGGACGGATCGCCTGACGGCGGAGTGCACGCGATCTTCACAATCCAAGGCCGGGACGACGCGCCCGGCTGCGTGCTCGGGCAGCCCGACTTCGCGAGCCAGCTCGCCAACCGCAACGTGATCTTCCGCATCCCCACCCCGGTGTTCGGGACGGGGCTGATCGAGGAGATCACCGACACTACGATCCTCGTGAACCGCTCGCGCGATTCGTCGACCAAGTCGGCGCTCGGCATCAGCGGCCGGCCCAACCGCAACGGCAACGACGGAATGATCTCGCGCTTCGGCTGGAAGGCGCAGAACCAGTCGCTGATCATCTTCTCCGGCGAGGCCTACAACGTCGAGATGGGGATCACCAACGAGCTGTTCCAGAGCGAGCGCGACCAGACGCCTTCGTGCCAGTTCGCCCGGGTCCCGAACGATGTGCAGAACACGGATGCGGCAGACAATGCGGCGACGCGGCTCACGGCGGCCCTGGCGGCGACCCCGGCAGTCCTGAACTTCGGCAACTTCCAGCGCTTCCTCGCCCCGCCCACGCCGGACTCCAACACCCCCGGAGGCTCGAACTCGATCGGCCGCGGCAAGGGCCTGTTCTCGAGCATCGGCTGCGCGCTCTGCCACACGCCCTCGATGAGGACCGGCAATGCGACGGTCGAGGCGCTGCGCTTCCAGACGGCGAATCTGTACTCCGACCTGCTGGTGCACGACATGGGCAACGGGCTCGCCGACAACGTCTCGCAGGGCGCCGCCGGGCCGAGGGAATTCCGCACCGCGCCGCTATGGGGCCTCGGTCAGCGGATCTTCTTCCTGCACGACGGGCGCACCGACGACCTGAAGGACGCTATCCGCGAGCACGCGAGCACGGGGTCGGAAGCGAACGCGGTGATTTCCAAGTTCAACGGTCTCAGCGAGTTCCAGAAGCAGGACCTGCTCAACTTCCTGCGTTCGCTGTAGCGAGCAGCTCGGCGCCGATCCCGGCGACCGAGCGCACGCCGCAGAGCTGCATCGCGCGCTCGAGTTCCGACGAAAGGATCTCGAGCGCGCGCTTCGCGCCCGCATCGCCGCCCGCCATCGCGCCGAAGAGGGTCGCGCGTCCCGTCAGCACGGCCTGCGCGCCAAGCGCGCGCGCCTTCAGGATGTCCACGCCGCGGCGCACGCCGCCGTCGAGCAGGACGGTGAGCTTTTTTCCAACTGCAGAACACACTGCGGGTAAAGCGTCCAAGGTGGCGCTGGCACCGTCGAGCTGACGGCCGCCGTGGTTCGAGACCACGAGTCCGTCGCAGCCCACCGATACGGCGCGTTCCGCGTCATCAGGACGCTCGACCCCTTTGAGGAGCAGCTTGCCCGGCCACTGGTCGCGCAATTGCCTGATGTATTCCCAGTCGAGTCCCGCGTCCATCTCGCGCCCGACCGCGGTGACGATATCGGTGCCGGATGGCGCGCTGAAGCGATAGCCCTCCATGTTCGCCATGCCCGGCAGACCGTTGCGCAGCATGTCGATCGCCCACGCCGGCTTGAAGATCACGTCCCTCGAGTTGCGCCAGTTCGGGCTGTAGGGCGTATGGAAGCCGTTGCGCGGATCGCGCTCGCGCTTGCCGGAGACCGGAAGGTCTACCGTGACGAGGATCGCCTCGTAGCCGGCATCCCTCGCCCTGCGGACCAGCTTGGCGCGGAATTCCAGGTCCCTCACGCAGTAGAGCTGGAACCATAGCCGCCCGCCCACTTCCTCGGCGACGCGCTCGATGCTGAACGCCGACGGCGTCGCCATGGTGAAGGGCACACCCCACGCCTTCGCCGCGCGCGCGAGAATGAGCTCTGCGCCGTAGCGGCCGGCGCTGATGCCGCCCGTGGGCGCAATAGCCAGCGGCAGCGCCGCCTCACGACCGAAAATGGAAACCTTCGTGTCCACCTGCGACACGTTGACCAGCACTTTGGGCAGCAGGCGGACACGGGCGAACGCGGCGCGGTTCTCCCGCAGAGTCCCCTCGTCCTCCGCGCCCCCGTCGAAGAAATCGAAGATCGCGCGCGGCAGGCGCCGCCGCGCCATCCGGCGCAAGTCTTCGATGTTGATCGCGTTGTCCAGGCCGGGCATATAAAATTCGCGCTGACTCTACCGCCTAAAGGTACCCCAGTGTTCCGCCTGTTCGAAATTGCACGCCTTTTTGCTTTGGCACTCGTTTTGCCCCTGGCCGCGTATGGCCAGGCGTTCCCGTCCAAGCCGATGCGCATCGTCGTGCCGTTCACGCCTGCGGGGGCAGTCGACATCGCCACCCGCGCGACCGCCAACGAGATGACCAAGATCCTCGGCCACCCTGTAGCGGTCGAGAACAAGCCCGGCGCCGGCGGCAACCTCGGCGTGCTCGACGTGGCGCGCTCGGCGCCCGACGGCTATTCGATGGTGATGAGCACGAGCGGCATCCAGGCCATCAATCCGGCGCTCTACGCGAAGATGCCGCTCGACCCCAACAAGGATCTCGCGCCGGTCGCGCCGATCGTGTCGCTTTCCAACGTGCTGGTCGTGCACCCGTCGGTGCCGGCGAAGAGCGTCCAGGACGTGATCAACCTGGCGAAGAAGGACCCCGGAAAGTGGACCTACGCCTCGAGCGGCAACGGCACCAGCATCCACATGTCGGGCGCCATGTTCACCCAGCTCACCGGCACCGACATCGTGCACATTCCGTACAAGGGCAGCGCGCCGGCGATCACCGACCTGCTCGCAGGACAGACCAACATGATGTTCGACAACATCCCTTCGTCGCTGCCGCACATCAAGTCCGGAAGGCTGCGCGCGATTGCCACCACCGGCGCCAAGCGCGATCCGGCGCTCCCGGACCTGCCCACCATCGCGGAAGCAGGCGTCAAGGGCTACGAGTCGGGCGTGTGGTTCGGCATCATGGTGCCGGCCGCAACGCCGCGCGACATCGTCATGAAGCTGAACGCCGCCGCGGTGCAGGCCACCAAGGCGCCCGAGTTCGTGAAGCGCATGACCGACCTCGGCTACAACATCATTCCCGGCTCGCCCGAGCAGATGGCGACCATGCTGAAAGAGGAGCTCGCGCGCTGGGCTCCGATCGTGAAGGCTTCCGGAGCAAAGGTGGACTGACATGAAACCAGCCATGGCCAAGGTGCAGCGCATCGAGGGCGTGCTCGCCCCGGTGATCACGCCGTTCCGCAAGGACTACGCGCCCGACGCGCCGCGCTTCGTGCGCCACTGCCGCTGGCTCCTGAAGAGCGGCTGCGCCGGCCTCGCGGTCTTCGGCACCAACAGCGAGGCGAACTCGATGTCGGTCGCCGAAAAGAGAGCCTTGCTCGAGGCGCTGGTCGCGGGCGGCGTGCCGGCGTCGGCGCTCATGCCCGGCACGGGGCACTGTGCGCTTTCCGACTCCATCGAGATGACGCGCGCCGCGGTGGAGCTGGGCTGCGCCGGCGTGCTGATGCTGCCGCCCTTCTACTACAAAGGCGTTTCCGACGAGGGCCTGTACCGCAATTTCGCGGAGGTGATCGAGCGCGTGGGCGACGAGCGCCTGCAGCTGTACCTCTACCACATCCCTCCGGTCGCGCAGGTTGCGATCACGCTGCCGCTCATCGAAAAGCTGCTGTCGAAGTACCCCGGCCTCGTCGCCGGGGTGAAGGACTCGTCGGGCGACTGGTCCAACACCAAGGCGATGCTCGACGCCTTCGCCAAGGAGGGCTTCGACGTGTTCGCCGGCAGCGAGGTGTTCCTGCTCGACAACATGCGCCACGGCGGCAAGGGCTGCATCACCGCCACCGGCAACATCAATCCTGGACCGATCGCCAACGTCTACCGCAACTGGCGCTCCGCGGACGCCGAGCGCCTCCAGGCGGGCATCAGCGCCACGCGCAAGATCGTGCAGAAGCAGCCCATGATCCCGGCGCTCAAGGCGGCCGTGGCGCACTTCGGCAACGATCGAGTGTGGAAGACCTGCCGGCCGCCGCTCGTCGAGCTCAGTGCGGCGCAGGAGGAAACGCTCATCGCCGAGCTCAAATCCGCCGGCTTCGGTATGCCGGGTCTCACCTCCGTGTGAAAACGGCGCTGGTCACCGGTGCCGGCCGCGGCATCGGCCGCGCCGCTGCCGAGGCGCTGGTGAAGTCCGGGATGAAGGTGTTCGGCCTCGACAAGGATTTTTCCGAGCCGCTGCAGAACATCGAGCCCGTCCGGTTCGACCTCACCGACCTCAACGCGATCCCAAAGCTGATTGCCGGGCTTGGCAGGCTCGATGTGCTGGTGAACAATGCCGGCATCCAGGCGGCGCTGCCGATCGAGCGCTATACCGACGAGGCGCGGGGCCGCATGCTACGGATCAATCTGGAAGCGCCGGTCGAACTGATCCGCGCGGCCTCGAAGGGCATGGCCGAGCGGGGTTCGGGGCGCATCGTCAACGTCGCCTCGGTGGCCGCGTACATGGCGCACACCGACCTCTGGTATGGCGTCACCAAGGCCGGCGTGGTGAGCTTCACCCGCAGCTTCGCCTCGTATCTCGGGCCGCAGGGCATCCAGGTGAACGCGGTGGCGCCGGG
>DASYPG010000220.1:0-3878 GCA_036006885.1 Burkholderiales bacterium
GCGGTGGAGCATCTGGGCTACGTCCAGATCGACACCATCAACGTGGTCGAGCGCTGCCACCACCAGATCCTCTACACGCGCATCCCGGCGTACCGCCGGGCACACCTGCACCAGGCGCAGAGCATCGACAAGACGGTGTTCGAGTACTGGACGCACGCGCTTTCGTATGTGCCTACACGCGACCTTCGATTCTTCATCCGCTCGATGCGGCGCGACTGGCGGGCGCACCGCGCGTGGTTCGGCGTGGTCAAGGATGCGGACCTGCGCAAGGTGCTCGCGCGCCTTCGTGAGCATGGGCCGCTCACCATCCGGGATATCGACGACGATGTCCTGGTCGACAAAAACCACGCCTGGGCGAGCCGCAAGCCGTCGAAGCACGCGCTGCAGCTCGCGTTCTATCGCGGCCAGGTCACGGTGAGCCGGCGCACCGGCATGCTCAAGACCTATGAGCTCATGCGCCGGCATTTCGGCTGGGAGCGCCCGCCGTCCCCCGCCACGGAAGCGGAGATCCTGAACTATCTCCTCGAGCGCGCGCTACGGGCCCAGGCCGTGGTCAACCTGGATTCGGTGTGCCACCTCGACGCCGCGCGCAAGCCGGCTATTCGGCGCCTGATCGCGCGGAGGGTGCGGCATGGCGAGCTCGTTGCGGTGACCGTGCAGGGCGCTCCGCACTGGGTACGGCCGGACGTCCTGGGAGCGTCGCTTCGGGACAGCGACACGGTGCACATCCTGTCCCCGTTCGATCCGCTCGTCCACCAGCGCCGGCGCCTGCAGCTCTTCTTCGGCTACGAGCATCGCTTCGAGGCCTACGTGCCAAAAGAGAAGCGCAAGTTCGGCTACTTTGCGCAGCCGGTGCTCGTCGGCGACGAAGTCGCCGCAGTGCTCGATCTGAAGACCGACCGCGTGGCGCGCCGGCTCCTCATTCAGCAGTGGACCTGGATCGCCAAGGCGGCGCGGCGCGAGACAAGACGCCGCATCGAAGAAGCGCTCCACCGCTTCGAACGTTTTCAGCTCGAAGAAGGGGCTAGACTTATTGCATGAGGTTTGCTGCGGAGCGCGCGAGGCAGGCGGCCGAGTCCTTCGACCTCAAAGCCCTTACGCCCGATTTCTACGCGAACCCTTTTCCGTACTACCACGCGTTGCGCGAGCACGCGCCGGTGAAGCTCATGCCCGACGCGAGCTATCTCCTCACGCGCTACGCCGACGTGGAGTACGTGTACAAGAACCCGAAGCTCTTCAGCTCGGACAAGCACAAGGAGTTCAAGCCCAAGTACGGCGATTCGCTCCTCTACGAGCATCACACGACGAGCTTCGTCTTCAACGACCCGCCGCTGCATACCCGCGTGCGGCGCCTGATTGCCGGCGCATTGACGCCGCGCGCGATCTCCGGGATGGAGCCTGCGCTCACCGCACTCGTCGATCACCTGCTCGATGCGATGGCGGCAAGCCGCGAGGTCGATCTCATCGGGGACTTCGCGGCCGCGATTCCGGTGGAGGTGATCGGAAACCTGCTCGGCGTGCCGCGCGAGGATCGCGGGCCGCTCCGCGCCTGGTCGCTTGCCATTCTCGGCGCGCTCGAGCCCGTGGTCTCGCCGTTGGTCTTGGAGCGCGGTAACCGGGCGGTGGCGGAGTTTCTGGCGTACCTGGAACAGCTGATCGCACGCAGGCGCGCCAGACCTGGCGACGAGCACGATGTCCTGACGCGCCTCATCCGCGGCGAAGGCAACGAGCGGCTCACCGACAAAGAGCTCTACCACAACTGCATCTTTCTGCTGAACGCAGGCCATGAGACGACCACGAACCTGATCGGCAATGGCCTGGTGGCGCTGGCGCACTTTCCGCAGCAGATGGAGAGGCTCACGGCGCAGCCCGAGCTCGCGAAATCGGCGGTCGAGGAGATACTGCGCTTCGAGAGCTCGAACCAGCTCGGCAACCGCATCACCGCAGCGGCGTTGGAAATAGGCGGCGTGGCGATGCCCCCGCAAACCCAGATCACGCTTTGCATCGGCGCTGCGAATCGGGATCCCGCGCCGTTTCCGGATCCCGACCGATTCGACATCGCAAGAACCCCGAACCGCCACCTTGCGTTTGCGACCGGCGTGCACGCATGCGTCGGAATGCCGCTTGCCCGGCTCGAGGGTACGATCGCGCTCTCGCGCTTTCTTGCGCGCTTCCCGCGCTATCGCCTCGCCGACGAGCCGACGCGAGGCGGGCGCGCGAGATTCCGCGGTTTCCTGAAGATTCCCGCAACACTCGACTGAAGGAGGACTGACTTGAAGATCGTGGCGCTCGCGGCTTCGCTGCTCTTCTCCGCTTCGGCAACGCTGGCGCAACCGTATCCTGCCAAGCCGATCCGGCTCATCGTGCCGTATCCGCCGGGCGGCGGCACGGACTTCTTCGCGCGCCTGGTCGGCGCCAAGATGTCCGAGAACATCGGGCAGCCGATCGTGGTCGAGAACCGGCCCGGCGCGGCGACCATCATCGGAGCGGAGGCGGCGGCCAAGGCTCCGGCGGACGGCTATACGCTACTCCTTGCCGACAGCACCACGCTTGCCGTGAATCCGAGCCTGTACAAGAAGCTGCCGTACGATCCGCAGAAGGACTTCGCGCCGATCAGCCTCACCGCGCGTTTCGCGATGCTGCTGGTGGTGAATCCGACGCTCGACAAGTCGAAGACGGTGAAGGCGTTCATCGACGAGGCGAAAGCCGCGCCCGGAAACATCAACTTCGCCTCCGTCGGCGCGGGCACCACGCATCACCTAGCGATGGAGCTCTTCATGCAGCAAACCGGCGTTAAGCTCAACCACATCCCGTACAAGGGCGCTGCGCCCGCGGTGCAGGATCTGGTCGGCGGGCAGGTGCCGGTCATGTTCCTCGACCTTGCGGCGGGCGGGCCGCAGATCCGCGCGGGCAAGATCCGCGCGCTCGCGGTGGCAAGCCCCAAGCGCATCGTGCCCCTCCCCGACGTGCCTACGGTGGCCGAATCGGGCGTGCCGGGTTTCGAAGCCTGGGCGTGGCAGGGGCTTGTCGCTCCCGCCGGGACGCCGCGCGAAGCGCTGGAAAGGGCGCGCGCGGACTATGCGAAAGCCGTCGGGGACGCGGGCGTCAGGCAAAAGCTCATCGACGCCGGCGTCGAGCCGCTCACGAGCTCGCCCGAAGAGCTTGCCGCGTACATCAGGAGCGAGACCGCGAAGTGGGCGAAAGTGATCCAGGAGGGAAACATCAAGGTGGAATAAGTGAGCGAGGTTCGCATATTCGCCGCGGGCGGCTACCGCTTCATCAACGCCGTCTTCCAGTACTCGGGCGGGGTCGCCGCCGAGCCGGGCCATCGCATCGTGCGCGTGCGACTCGCGCGGCCGCTGCCGCTCGCCGAGGGCTGGCGTGTCGTGGAGGACACGATCCGTTCCGCCGGCCGGGCGATCAGCGCTTTGTGCGCGTGCGAGCTGCGCTCACCGGCGCCTTTCACGGAGAAGGGGTTCCGCGAATTCAATGAGGTCTACGCCGCGAAGCTGAAGGAATGGGGCCTCTACGACGGGAAGGTGAACCCGGTTGCACGCAGCAACGTCTGCCCCGCTCTGAACCCTCCCAAGGAGCCGTCGCTCTACGCCTTCGCGTATACGGAGGCAAACGGCAGTGAGCGCCCCGCCTTCATCGTGGCCGGCAGCGGCGAAGCGCCGGAAGGCAAGCCGAATTACCGCGACTTCATAGTGCGCCGCGGCGACGTCACCCCGGCCGGCCTGCGCGAGAAGGCGCGCTTCGTTCTGGACACCCTGGAATCTCGTCTAGCGGCGCTGGGCCTTGCCTGGGCCGACACCACCGCGACCCAGGTCTATACCGTGCAAGACCTGCATCCGTTCCTCGCCGACGAGATCGTGTCC
>DASYPG010000221.1:0-6332 GCA_036006885.1 Burkholderiales bacterium
CTTAAACCGCCCCTCGCCGCGGGCGTGGACCCGCGGGCGAAACGGCCAAACGCGCGATCAGAAATGCCGACGTCTTCCGCGGTTTTCGAACTGATGGGCGCGGATGCGCTCCAACGGGGGTGGCGAAGGGCGACGAGGACGACCCGGGGAGATCGAAGAGCGACGCGATAAGCGAGGACTCAGGATGAAGCTGGGCATGATTGGGCTAGGGCGTATGGGCGGTGACATGGTGCGGCGCCTGACGAAAGGCGGCCACGAATGCGTGGTCTATGACATGCGCCAGGAGGTCGTCAGGAATCTCGTGGATCAAGGCGCCTCCGGGGCGTCTTCGCCCGAAGAGCTCGTCGCCCGGCTGAGCAGCCCGCGGGTCGTCTGGCTGATGCTGCCCGCCGCCGCGGTCGATCAGGCGCTGGCGGAGCTCGCGCCGATACTTGAAGCCGGCGACATCGTGGTCGACGGCGGAAACTCCTACTACCGCGACGATATCCGGCGCAGCGCCGAGCTGAAGGGGCGCGGGATTCATCACGTGGACGTCGGGACGAGCGGCGGGGTCGCGGGCTTCGAGCGCGGCTACTGCCTGATGATCGGCGGCGAAAAAGAGGTGGTGCAGCGTCTTGCGCCGATCTTTGCCGCGCTCGCCCCGGGTGCCGATGGGGCCCCGCCCACGCCCGGCCGCGGCAGGAGGGCGAGCACCGCCGAGCAGGGCTATCTGCACTGCGGCCCGCAAGGGGCCGGACACTTCGTCAAGATGGTCCACAACGGCATCGAATACGGGCTCATGGCGGCCTATGCCGAAGGGCTGAACATCCTGCGCCACGCCGATGCCGGCATGCGCAGCCGCGACACGGATGCCGAGACGACGCCGCTGCGCAACCCCGAGCATTACCGCTACCAGCTCGACCTCCCGGAGATCGCGGAGCTCTGGCGCCGCGGCAGCGTGATCGGCTCGTGGCTTCTGGACCTGACCGCTCGAGCGCTCCTCGACGACCCCGGACTGGAGGGCTACGCCGGCCGCGTGTCGGATTCGGGCGAAGGCCGCTGGACGCTCGCCGCCGCGCTCGACGAAGGCGTGCCGGCGCCCGCGATCAGCGCGGCGCTTTTCTCGCGCTTCGAATCGCGGGGCGAAGCGGGCTACGCCGACCGGCTGCTCTCCGCCATGCGAAAGCAGTTCGGCGGGCACGACGAGAAGAAGTAGCTTGCGAAAGCGCCTGAGAATTCTCGTGCTCGACGTGGGCGGCTCGCACGTCAAGTGCCTCGCGAGCGGACGCAAGCTCCATGTCGAGTTCAAGTCCGGGCCGAAGCTGACTCCCCGCGAGATGGTGAAGCAGGTCCTGGAAATCACCCGGGGATGGCGCTTCGACGCGGTGTCGATCGGCTATCCGGGCGTGGTCCACCGCGGCAAGCCCGCGCGCGAGCCCTACAACCTGGGTCCGGGCTGGGTCGGCTTCGATTTCGGGGCCGCGTTCGCTCGCCCGGTCAGGATCATCAACGACGCGGCGATGCAGGCGCTCGGCGACTACAAGGGCGGAAAGATGCTCTTCCTGGGACTGGGCACCGGCCTCGGATCGGCGCTCATCGTCGACGGCGTGATCGCGCCGATGGAGCTGGGGCACCTGCACTACTCGAAGGGGTGCAACTACGAAGACTATCTCGGCCAGCGGGGGCGCAAGCGTCTGGGAAACAAGAAGTGGCGCGCCATGGTGGCGGTGGTGGTGCAAGGTTTCCGCAAGGCGCTGCTGCCCGACTACATCGTGCTGGGCGGAGGCAACGCCGCGCACGTGAAGCGGCTGCCGCCGCACACCGATCGGGGCGACAACTCCGGCGCTTTCGCCGGCGGCTTTCGCCTGTGGGAGCGTCAGCACCGGAGAAAGCGAGCGCATGCAAGCGCCGGATGACATCGTGTTCCTGCTCGACTGCGACAACACGCTGCTCGACAACGATCGCGTGCAGGCCGATCTGCGTGCGCATCTCGAACGCGAGTTCGGCGCGAGGAACCGCGACCGCTACTGGGAAATCTTCGAGGCCTTGCGCGCCGAGCTGGGCTACACGGATTACCTGGGCGCGTTGCAGCGCTACCGTCTCGGCGCGATGAACGATCCGCGCCTGCTGCTGATGTCCTCGTTCCTGGTGGACTATCCGTTCGCCGAGCGCCTCTATCCGGGCGCGCTCGAGGCGATCGCGCATCTTCGCTCGCGGGGGCCGACGGTGATCCTGTCGGATGGCGACGTGGTGTTCCAGCCGCGCAAGGTGCAGCGCTCCGGGCTGTGGGAAGCGGTCGAGGGGCGGGTGCTGATCTATATCCACAAGGAGCAGATGCTCGCTGAAGTCGGGGAGCGCTACCCGGCCCGCCACTACGTCATGGTGGACGACAAGCTGCCCATCCTCGCCGCGATGAAGGAAGCCTGGGGGCGCCGCCTGACGAGCATTTTCGCGCGCCAGGGGCATTACGCGCTCGATCCGAAAATCCTCGCTGCCCATCCGCCGGCGGACCTCACCGTCGAGCGCATCGGCGAGCTGGCCCACTGTGATTTATCCACCCTGTCTGGAAAGCACCATGAAGACCACCCAACGATTGCATGATCTCGGCCAAAGGCTGTGGCTCGACAACATCACCCGGGGGCTGCTGGCGAGCGGCACGCTCGCGCGCTATATCGAGGAGTTTTCGGTGACCGGGCTCACCTCCAACCCGACGATCTTCGACAAGGCCATCAAGGATGCGGGCTTCTACGACGCCGCCATCCGCCGCAAGACGGCCGAGGGCAAATCGGGCGAAGCGCTGTTCTTCGAGCTTGCCCTGGAGGATCTGACCCAGGCCGCCGATCTCTTCCGCCCGGTGCACGATGCCACCGGCGGGCTCGACGGCTGGGTGTCGCTGGAGCTCTCTCCGCTGCTCGCGCACGACACGGCCGGCAGCGTCAAGGCAGCGGTGCAGCTCCATCGGCGGGCGCAGCGGCCCAATCTGTTCATCAAGATTCCCGGCACGCCTCAGGGCGTCCCGGCGATCGAGCAGGCGATCTTCGCCGGCGTGCCGATCAATGTGACGCTGCTCTTTTCGCGCGAGCAGTATCTCGCCGCGGCCGAGGCCTACCTGCGCGGCATCGAAAGGCGGATCGCGGCGGGACTCGATCCGAAGGTCCGCTCCGTGGCATCGATCTTCATCAGCCGCTGGGACGTGGCGGTGAAGGAGGTGCCGCAGGCGCTGCGCAACCGCCTGGGAATCGCCGTCGCCGGGCGCGCGTACAAAGCCTATCGGGAGCTGCTCGCCTCGCCCCGCTCGCGCAAGCTCGCCGCCGCCGGCGCCTGGGAGCAACGCCTGCTCTGGGCGAGCACCGGCACCAAGGATCCGCAGGCGCAGGATACGATGTACATCGAGGCGCTGGCGGCGCCGGACACCATCAACACCATCCCCGACAAAACCCTGCTCGCCTTTGCCGATCACGGCAAGCTGAAAGGCGAGATGCCGCTCGACGGCGGCGATGCCGAAGAAGTGCTCGCCCAATTCGCGCGCCTGGGCGTCGACGACGCGGCGCTCGCTGCCCAGCTCCAGCGCGAGGGCGCCGAAGCCTTCGACAAGTCGTGGCAGGATCTTCTCGAGCTCATCGCCTCCAAGAGCGCGGCGCTGGAGAAAATCGGGCACCCATGACCGAGCACCCGGCGTGGCAGGAGCTCCAGGCGCATTGCGACAAGATACGCAGTACACACCTGCGCCAGCTGTTCGCCGAGGATCCGAGGCGCGGCGAGCGCTTCGCCGCCGAAGCGGCCGGCGTTTACCTCGATTACTCGAAGAACCGCATTAACGATGAGACCGTGCGGCTGCTCATCCGCCTTGCCGAGGAATGCGGCCTGCGAGGGCGCATCGAGGCGATGTTCGGCGGCGAGAAGATCAACGCGACCGAGCAGCGGGCGGTTCTGCACACCGCCTTGCGCGCGCCCAAGGGCGAGCGGATCGTGACCGACGGCGTCGACGTCGTGCCCGAAGTGCACGCGGTACTGGAGCGCATGGCCGCGTTCTCGCAGCAGGTGCGCAGCGGCGAATGGCTCGGCCATACCGGCAAGCGCATCCGCAACGTCGTCAACATCGGCATCGGCGGCTCCGACCTCGGCCCGGTGATGGCCTACGAGGCGCTGCGCCATTACAGCCGGCGCGACCTGAATTTCCGCTTCGTGTCCAACGTCGACGCCACCGATTTCGAGGAGGCTACGCGCGAGCTCGATCCGGGCGAAACGCTGTTCATCGTCTGCTCGAAGACCTTCACCACGCTCGAGACGCTGACCAACGCCCACGCCGCACGCGCCTGGAGCCTGCGCGAGCTCGGCGACCAGCGGGCGGTGCGCCGGCACTTCGTCGCGGTGTCGACCAACGCCGAAGGCGTGGCGCAATTCGGCATCGACACCGCCAACATGTTCGGCTTCTGGGACTGGGTCGGCGGCCGCTACTCGATGGACTCGGCGGTGGGCCTGTCGACCATGCTCGCGATCGGGCCGGAGAATTTCCGCGCCCTGCTGTCGGGCTTTCACGCGATGGACCGGCATTTCCGCAGCGCGCCGTTCGAGCGCAACCTGCCGGCGCTGATGGGCCTCATCGCCGTGTGGAACAGCAATTTTCTCGGCGCGCACACGGCGGCGGTGCTGCCCTACGAGCAATATCTCAAGCGCTTCCCCGCCTATCTCCAGCAATTGACGATGGAAAGCAACGGCAAGCACGTCTCGCTCGAGGGCGTGCGGGTCGACTACCAGACCGGGCCGATCTACTGGGGCGAGCCGGGCACCAACGGCCAGCATTCGTTCTACCAGCTCATCCACCAGGGAACCCGGCTCATTGCCTGCGACTTCATCGGTTTCTGCCAGCCGCTGAATCCCCTGGGCCGGCACCATGACCTGCTGATGTCCAATCTGTTCGCGCAGGGCGAGGCGCTCGCCTTCGGCAAGACGCAAAAGGAAGTCCTGGCCGAGGGCACGCCGCCCTCGCTCGCGCCGCACCGCGTGTTCGAGGGCAATCGTCCGAGCAACACGCTTCTCGCCGAGCGGCTGACGCCCGAGACGCTGGGGGCTCTGGTCGCGCTCTACGAGCACAGCGTCTTCACCCAGGGGGCGCTCTGGAACATCGATTCGTTCGACCAGTGGGGCGTCGAGCTGGGAAAGGTCCTGGCGCAGAAGACCGCCGCCGAGCTCGAGAGCGCCGGGGAGCCCGCGCTCGCGCACGACAGCTCGACCAACGCCCTGATTCGCCGCTATCGCCGGTTCAAAGAAGCGCACGGCAGCGCTCGGCGCTAAGCGTACATGTCCCTGGAGAAGCCTGCGCCGGGATCGCCTGGCATTCCGGCGCGGTGGACTTCCAGCGCCAAAAGCGGCGTCGGCACAGCGCTGACGGCGCGGAGCCGGGTCTGGTTTACCCTGAGCCACGGCATCCTGAACGAGATCTACTATCCCCGCATCGACCAGGCCTGCACGCGCGATTTCGGCCTGATCGTGACCGACGGGCAAAGCTTCTTCTCCGAGGAGAAGCGCGACAGCCAAAGCACCCTCCAGCCGATCGCCGATGGGGTGCCGGCGTTCGCGATCACCAGCACCTGTGCGCAGGGACGCTACCGCCTCGAGAAACTGGTGCTCACCGATCCGGATCGCGACGTCGTTCTGCAGCGCATCGATTTTCAGGCGCTCGACGGCAGCATGGCGGACTACCGTCTCTACGCCCTGCTCGCGCCGCACCTGGTCAATCGCGGTGCGGGCAACTCGGCCTGGATCGAGGATTACAAGGGCGTGCCGATGCTTTTTGCCGAAGGAAGCGGCACCACGCTCGCGCTGGGCTGCTCGGCCCCCTTCCTCGCGCGCGCGGCCGGTTTCGTCGGCGTCTCGGACGGCTGGCAGGATCTGTCCCGGCATTTCGAGCTGCGCTGGCGCTATGACCACGCGTCCAACGGCAATGTCGCCCTGACGGGCGAGATCGACCTGAACGCCTGCGCCGGCAGCTTCGTCCTCGCGCTGGGATTTGGACGCAGCGCCGCGGAAGCCGCGCTTCACGTTCGCGCCAGCCTCAACGACGGTGTCGATCAGGCGCTGGCCGGATACGCCGCGTCCTGGCGCGCCTGGCAGGCGGCGCTTCTTCCCCTCGATCCGCCAGCTTCTTCCGGCCGGCCGAACACTTACCGCGTCAGCACGGCGGTGCTGCGCACGCACGAGGAGAGCTCCTACGCCGGCGGCTACATCGCCAGCCTGTCGATCCCCTGGGGCTTCGCGAAAGGCGACGAGGATCTCGGCGGCTACCATCTCGTCTGGCCGCGCGACCTCGTCGAGACCGCGGGCGGCCTGCTCGCCGCCGGGGCGAAGAGCGA
>DASYPG010000222.1:0-2081 GCA_036006885.1 Burkholderiales bacterium
TGCCGTGTCCAGTAGGGCCAGGACGTATCTCACCGCGGCCCCTGGCCTCGGTGCCTCGCCGGCGCGCCGGCCCACCAGGCCGGCCCCGGGAACCCGCCGGGCGAGGCGTGGGGCGCCCCGTTACACCTACCGGCGCTAGGCGTCGATGTCGGAGACGACATCGATGACGACGGGCCGGTCGGCCTTCAGCGCCTGCTGAAGCGCCGGGCCGATGTCGGCGGGCTTCTCGACGCGGATGCCCAGCGCCCCGATGTCCTCGGCGATCTTCGCGAAGTTCTGCTTCGTGTAGGTCCAGAGCTCCTTGCCGCGCTCGGTCTGCTGGCCGCCGTAGACGCGGTCGAAGCCGCGCTTCGACTGGTTGCCGCTCGAGTTGTTGTTGACGAGGGTGATGGCGTTCAACTTCCAGCGCACCGCGGTCTCGAGCTCGCCGATGTGGTACCAGAAGCCCGCGTCGCCGGTGAAGGTGATCACGGGGCGGTCGGGACACGCGGCCTTGGCGCCGAGGCCGGCCGGGAAGGCCCAGCCGAGGTGGCCGGCGCTCCTCATGTAGCTCTGCTTGAGCGAGCGCGAGTCGTACATGCCGCCTATCCACATGCCGGCATGGCCGGTGTCGACGACAACGATGCCGTCCTCGGGCACGTGCTTCGAGAGCTCGCTGCAGATGCGGCCCGGGTGGATGGGCACCGCGTTCGACTCGAGCTGAGGCTTGTACTTCTCGTAGTACTCCTTGCGGAGGCCGTCGACTTCGGCGATCCATTTGGACCGGTCCTTGCGGGGCCGCTCCTGGGCGAGCTTGCCCAGCCGCCCGAGCGCGAGCTTCGCGTCCCCCAGGATGGCCGCCTTGAGCGGGTAGTTGCGGCCGAGCGCCTCGGGATCGATGTCGATCTGCGCCGCCGGCACGCCGATCTTCGGCACCGCCCAGAAGTGCGTCGTCATGCCGCCGGCGCTCGTGCCGACGAATAGCACGAAGTCCGCGCGCGCGACGACGCGGTTCGCCGCCTCGCGCGAGTAGGTTCCGACCACGCCGACCGAAAGGGCGTGCGTGGCGGGAATGCTGTCCTTGCCGTTGAGCGACGTGGCGACGGGGATGCGCAGCGCCTCGGCGAGGGAGACCAGGTCGGCGGCCGCACGCGAGGCGCGCACGCCGCCGCCTGCGACAATCACAGGTCTTTCGGCTCCCTGCAACTCAATAAGAAGTTTCTTCAGGTTGGCCTCATCCGCTTCCGGGCGGAAGGGCGGCACCATGCCGAACTGCGGCTCGACGAGCGGGTCCATCTCTCCTTCCTCGGCGTCGAGCTGGCCCTCGTTGCCGCGGAACTGAAGGTGCACGGGGCCGGGCGACCCGGTGACGGCGACGCGGAAGGCGTGCCTCAGCATGTCCGGAATGCGCGCAACGTCGTCCACGGTGGCGTTGTACTTGGTCACCGGCTCGAAAGATGGCATGTCGTCCACTTCCTGGTACACGCCGCGGAACTTGGTCTTGGCATCGCGCCCGCCCGTGATGGCGACGATCGGCGAGCGCGCGAGCCACGCGTCGCGCAGGCCCGCGGCGAGGTTGAGCGCGCCAATAACCTGCGCCATGCAGATCCCCGGCTTCCCCGAGGCGCGCGCGTAGCCGTCGGCCATGTACGCCGCCGCCTTTTCGCCGTGGCAGTGGATGCGCTTGATCTGCGTGCGCCGCTCCATTTCCACGAACGTGCGGCGCACAACCGCCGGCACCATGAAAACGTGGGTCACGCCGTAGCCGCTCAGCATTTCTGCCAGAACTTCGGCCCCGAGTCTCTTCATTGCCTCTCCTTTTGTGCCACCGCATCGCCCCACGGCGACATGATCTCGGTGCAGCCCATATTGAACTCACCCTCGCGCAGCACGCCGGCGGGCACCGCGAACGCGTAGGGGAAAATGCCGCGCCGCGTCGTCGTGGTTGTCATGAATTTATCAAGTTCGTTGATGACCTCGGGCGGAAGCGCGCGGTCGGCGATCACCCTGCCCTCGCCGCTCATGTCGATGCGCGGCCTGTGGAACGCTTCCTCGAGGCTCGCACCGTCGTCGATCAGGAAGGAGGCCATCTGCAGGACGGT
>DASYPG010000223.1:0-10876 GCA_036006885.1 Burkholderiales bacterium
CTTCCGAGAGCGTCACGACCGCGTGCTTCGACACGCAGTACGCGCCCATGCCGGGCGGCGAGATGAGGCCCGCCACCGACGCGGTATTGACGATGTGGCCCTCGTCCTGCGAGATCAGGCGCGGGGCGAATGCGCGCACGCCGTTCACCACGCCTAGGAGGTTGACGCCGAGGATCCACTGCCATTCAGCCTCGCTCGTCTCCCACACCGGGCCGGAGAGCGCGATACCCGCGTTGTTGCACACCACGTGGATACCGTTCAGCTCGGCCGTGGCGCGCTCGGCGAAGCGGGTCACTTCATCGGCTTTCGAAACGTCGACGCGCATTGCAAGGATCTTTGAACCTGTACGAACGGCGAGCGCTCGGGTTTTTTCTAAACCCACTTCATCGAGATCGGCGAGCGCGAGATGCATGCCCTCGGAGGCAAACGCGAGCGCCATGGCGCGGCCGAGGCCGCTCGCCGCCCCGGTGACCGCCGCGACCTTGCCGCCGAGCTCGTTCAGCGCCATGAATGCCACAGCATGGACGCTCCGCCGAGGACGATCAAGGTCTCGAGGGAGGCCACATGCAGCCTGGCGCCGAGGCGCGTCACCAGCGCGGCCGCGATGGCGCTGCCCGGGATGCTGGCGACGCCGATCACGACGCCGGTGAAGAAGGCTTGCGCGTCGAGGAGGTTGAAGCGCTGGAAGAGCGCCGCCTTGGTGAGGTCGAGCACGATGGACACCAGCGCGTCGGTGGCGAGCACCGCGGGGCCGCTCATTCCGCTGCCGAGAAGGAGCGACACCAGGATCACGCCCGTGCCGGTGGCAAGCCCGCTCGCGAGCCCGAAAATTCCGGAACCGAGCGCAAGCCCCGGCGTGCCGAGCGTCATGGCGCGCTTTTTCAGGATCCTTCTCACCGGGACCGAGGCGATGACCGCGGCGCCGAGAATGGTGCCGACCGTGCGCGCGTCGAGCACGCTGTAGAGCCAGGTACCGAACACGAGGAAGGGCAGCGCCGAGACGACCACCACGGCGAGGGTGCGGCGCTCGAGGCTCTCGCGGTAGAACCAGAAGCGCCCGGCGTTGATGATCACGCCGGCGACCGCCATGACGGGGACCACGGCCTTCACCCCGATGAGCGGCACGAGCGCCGCCGCGAGGATCACGCCGGTGCCGAAGCCGCCCATGCCGCCGACGATTGCCGCCCCGATGGAGAGCAGCGCCACCGCGGCGAGGGTCGAGGCTTCGAGCAGCAACTACGCGCGCGGCACCGGACGCGGCCGCCCGGCGGCGTCGATCGCCACGTAGGTGAGCGTTGCCTCGGTCACCTTCACCACCCGCGGGTTCTCGGGGCGGCGCTCGGCGTACACCTCGACGGTGACCGTGATCGACGTGGTGCCCATTCTCTCGAGCTCGACGTAGAAGGAAAGCAGGTCGCCGATCTGCACCGGCTGCTTGAAGGTGAACTCCTTCACCGCGACGGTCGCCACGCGACCGCGCGCGATCCTGCCCGCGGCCGTGCCGCCGGCAATGTCGACCTGCGCCATGATCCAGCCGCCGAAGATGTCGCCGTTCTGGTTGGCGTCTGCCGGCATCGGCATGACCCGCAGCGCCGGCTGCTTTCCCTCAGGAAGCTTGTCCACGCGTCCTCAGGTAGTGGATCGGACCGCCGCGGAAGGGCGCGAACCCGGTGCCGAAGATCAGCCCAGCGTCCACGAGGTCCGCGTCTGCGACGATACCTTCGCGCAGCACGGCCTCGGCCTCGCGCAGGTAGGGCTCGATCAACTGCTGCACCAGCCCGTCGTCGAATGCGTCGGGCTGGCCCTTCACCGCCTTTCCATTTTCATAGCGGTAGATCCCCTGGCCGGTCTTCTTGCCGAGATGCCCCAAGGCAACCTTGTTGGCGAGGATCTTGGGCACCTCGGTGGTCTTGGCGAGCGCCTTGCCTGCGGCGAGGCAGATATCCAGGCCTACGGTATCGGCCAACTCGGCCGGGCCCATCGGCATGCCGAACTGTTCCATCGCCGCGTCCAGGGTCTCGGGCTTGTGGCCTTCGTCGAGCAGTCGAAACGCGTTCTGCATGTACGGCCCGAGCACCCGGTTCACCAGGAACCCGGGCGAATCCTTGACCGGTAGCGGCAGCTTGTCGATCTGCCGCACGAACGCCGCAGCGTCATTCGTGGTTTCCGGCTTGGTGTTCGAAGAAGAAACCACTTCGACGAGCTGGAGCTGCGGCACCGGGTTGAAAAAGTGGATGCCCACGAGCCGCGACGGGTCCTTAAGCGCGGTGGCGATATCGGCGAGCCTCAGGCTCGAGGTGTTGGAGGCGAGGATCGCATCGGGCTTCGCCATGGACTCGAGGCGCACGAAGAGCGCGCGCTTCGCCTCGAGGTTCTCGAAGATCGCCTCGATGATGACATCGGCGTGCCGCGCGCCTTCGCCCGCCACGTCGGGGACCAGCAGGTCGAGGGCGTCGCGCACGCGCCGCTCGTCGCGCAGGCGGCGCTTGAAGAGCTCGGCGGCGCGCTTAACCGCGGGCGCGATGCGCTCGGGCGCCGTGTCCTGCAGCGTGACCGAGAGACCGCGCATGGCGCAGATGGCGGCGATGTCGCCCCCCATCACGCCGGCGCCGACGACGTGGACGTGGCGCGCCTCGAACGCTACGCCGCGGGCGAGCGACTTCATCCGCTCCTGCAGGAAAAAGATGCGGATCAGGTTCTTGGTGGTCGGATGATCGACCAGCGTTTCGACCGAGGCGGAAGGGTCGTGGGACGCGGCGAACGGATTGCCATCGTACTTGCGCCACGACTCGAGCACCGCGTACGGCGCGGGGTAGTGCTCCCGGCGCGCGCGCTTCGCCACCTGCTTGCGCGCCTGCGAGGTTACGATCCCCCGCAACGGCCGCGCGAGCATCAAGCGATTCATGAAGCTCAACTTCCTTTGCGGCGGAGCCTCCAGCGTGACCATCCGGGCGGTGTTCTCGAGGATGCGCAGCGGCACCGCCTGGTCGACGAGCCCCATGCGCTTCGCGCGGCGCGCGTCTATGGCGCGGCCGGTCAGGATCATGTCGAGCGCGGCGCCCGGGCCGACCAGCTTGGGGAGCCACTGCAGGCCGTGCCAGGCCGGCATGATGCCGAGCATGACTTCGGGCAGCGCGAAGCGGGTCTTGGGGTCGTCGAGCGCGACGCGGTAGCGGCAGGCGAGGGCGAGCTCCACGCCGCCGCCCATGCAGAACCCGTTCACCATAGCGGTGGTCGGGAAAGGCAGCTCGCGCAGCTCCTGGAATACGTCCCAGCCGAGCTTCACGAATGCGAGGGCTTCCTGCGGCGACTTGAAGCGCGTGAATTCCTCGACGTCGGCGCCGGCGATGAAGTTGTCCTTGCCCGAGCGGACGATGAGGCCCTTCGGGTTCTCGACGCGGATCGCGGCGAGCGCACGACCAAGCTCTTCGAGCGCCTCGCGCGAGAACGTGTTGGCCGACTCGCCTTCCTTGTCGAAGGTGAGCCAGGCGAGCCGGTCGCGGTCGATCTCCCAGCGCCAATGCCGGGTAAGCGTGGAGGCCGTGGAGGCTCGGTCCATCAAGGCGATCCCAGTCTACTTGTTTTCAGAACGCTTCCACGAGCATCGCGCCGCCGAGGCCGCCGCCGATGCAGATGCACGCGATGCCGCGCTTCGCGTTGTTGCGCTTCAGCGTCTTGAGGAGATGCAGGACGATGCGCGCGCCCGAGGCGCCGACGGGATGGCCGAGCGCGATCGCGCCGCCGTCGACGTTCAGCTTTTCCTGGTCCAGCTCTCCGAGGGGACCCGGCAAACCAAGTTCTTCGCGGCAATACTTTTCGTCGCGCCACGCCGCAAGGCAGCCGAGCACCTGAGCCGCGAATGCCTCGTTGATCTCCCAGTAGTCGAGGTCGTCCAGGCCGAAGCCGTGGCGCTTCAGGATCGGCGTGGCCGCGTGGACCGGCCCCAGCCCCATCTGCGCCGGATCGAGCCCGGCCCATTCCGAGTCGACGATGCGTCCGATCGGCTCGAGGCCATGCTTCTTCAAGGCGTCCTCGGAGGCGAGCAGCATCCACGCCGCGCCGTCGGTGATCTGCGAGCTGTTGCCCGGCGTCACGGTGCCGTACTTGCGATCGAAGAACGGCCGCAGCTTCGCGAGCGACTCCGGCGTGGCGTCGCGCCGCACGCCGTCGTCGAGCGGGAACACCGTGCCGTCGCGATCGTAGAGTGCTTCCACCTCGCCGCCGCCTGGAGCAAGCCGTCCTTCGTCCTGAGCCCTGGCGACCTTCTGGTGGGAGGCGATGGAGAAAGCGTCCTGCTGCTCGCGCGTAATGCCGAAGCGATGCGCCAGGTTCTCGGCGGTCTGCCCCATGAGCAGGCCCACCATCGGATCGGTGAGCCCCTTCATGATGCCGATGACCGGCGCGAGCAGCGCTTTCACGGGAAGCCTGGAGAAAAGCGCCAGGCGCTGGCCGGTCGTCTTCGCGGCGGCCATGTCGGAGAACCAGTGGACCATGCGGTCCGCATAGAGCAGCGGCGCGCGCGAGAGCGCGTCGACGCCGCCCGCGAGGACCAGCCGCGAGCGGCCGGCGAGGATGTTGTTGATGCCCGAATCGACCGCCTGCATGCCGGAGGCGCAGTTGCGCATCACGGTCCAGCCGGGGACCTTCTGTCCGCAGCCCATGCGCAGCGCCGCCACGCGGCCGATGTTGACCTCGTCGACCGAGGGCGCGGCGCAGCCCAGGATCACCTCGTCGAGCTCGTCGGGCCTGAACGGCTGGCGCATGAGGAGCGCACGCCCCGCCTGGGTTGCGAGGTCGGCCGCGGCGAACGGCCCGGGACGGTTCTTCGACTTGAGGAACGGCGTGCGCGCGCCGTCCACGATGTAGATGGGTTTCGCGTACATGACTAGGCGGCCTTCGCCGCTACGTGCGCCTTCCCGTCGAGGGCCAGCTCGGCGCGGCCGAAGTCCTGCGGGAAATCGTCGACCTTGATCACCTGCTTGCGCAGCGCTTCCTTCCTCTGCCATTGACCCAGTTCTTCTGGGCTCAGAACCGACTGTGGATTTTCCAGACCCTGTTTCTGCGCTTCGCGCAGCTTCTTGTCGATCGGCTCGCAGGCCACCGCGGCGACGAACGCCGCCTCCAGCACCGCGGTCGCATGCTCGCCCTCGGGCAGGTACATGCCCGCGGTCAGTCGGTCGCGCGTCGCGCCGGGCTCGAGCGCGATACGGGCGCACTCGCGGTTGCGAGAGTCGAGCGGCGGGCGCAGCCGCTTCCCGGTGGGGAAGATGGTCCAGCGCAGCAGCGTCGCCACCGACTTGACCGGGAAATTGGAGAGGATGCCCTCGGTCGCTTCCTGCGCGCGGTGCAGGGCATCGCGCACCGCCCAGCGCACCAGCGGCAGGTCCGCCTTGATGCGGCCCTGGTCCTCGTAGCGCTTCAGCGTCGCCGAGACGAGGTACATCATCGAAAGAACGTCGCCGAGGCGCCCGGAGATCTTCTCCTTGCGCTTGAGCGCACCGCCCATCGCCAGCATCGAGATGTCGGCGAGGAAGGCGAACGCTGCCGAGAGGCGCGAGACGTGGCGGTAGTAGTGCCTCGTGTCGGGGGCGGCGTTGCGCGGCGCTGGCGCAAGGCCTGGGAACAGGCCGAGCACGAAGGCCCGGATGCCATTGCGCAGAACGTGCCCGACGTGGGAAGTGAAGGCGTCGTCGAACTCGCGCGATGCTTCACCGCCTTGCATCTCTTTCGCCGCGCGCATCTCGCGCAGCACGTAGGGATGGCAGCGGATCGCGCCCTGGCCGAAGATGATCAGCGTGCGCGTGAGGATGTTCGCGCCCTCCACGGTGATGGCGACGGGCGAGAGCTGGTAGCCGCGGCCGATCCAGTTGTTCGGCCCGAGGCAGATGCCCTTGCCGCCCACGATATCCATGCCGTCGTTCACGCACTGGCGCGCGCGCTCGGTCATGTGGTACTTGGCGATCGCCGAGAGCACCGCCGGCTTCTCGCCGCGGTCGACCGCGCCTGCGGTCATGACGCGGGTCGCGTCCATCATGTAGCAGTGCGCGGCGATGCGCCCAAGGGCTTCCTCGACGCCCTCGAGCCGCCCGATCGGTGTCCTGAATTGGCTGCGCACGCGCGCGTAGGCGCCGACGAAGCGCACCAGTGCCTTGGCGCCCCCGACCGCAGAAGTCGGCAGCGAGATCGCGCGACCAGCGGCGAGACAGCCCATCAGCATCATCCAGCCCTTGCCCGCGTATTCGCGCCCGCCGATGATCCACTCGAGCGGCATGAAGACATCCTTGCCGGAGTTCGGGCCGTTCTGGAATGCGGCGTTGAGCGGCATGTGGCGCCGGCCTATGTTGACCCCGGGTGTGTTCGTGGGAACCAGCGCACACGTAATGCCCAAGTCCGGTTCGCTGCCGAGGAGGTGGTCCGGGTCATACAGACGGAAAGCAAGACCCAGCAGCGAGGCGATGGGCCCGAGCGTGATATAGCGCTTGTCCCACGTGACGCGCATGCCGAGCACTTCCTTGCCCTGCCAGAGGCCGCGGCACACCACGCCGTGGTCGGGAATCGAGGCGGCGTCGGAGCCGGCTTCGGGGCTGGTGAGAGCGAAACAGGGAATTTCGAGCCCTTTCGCGAGGCGCGGCAGGTAATGGTTCTTCTGCTCCTGGGTGCCGTAGTGCAGCAGCAGCTCGCCCGGCCCGAGCGAGTTGGGCACCATCACCGAGATCGCCGCGGTGCCCGAGCGCGTGGCGAGCTTCTGCACGACCGCCGAGTGGCCGAGCGCGCTGAAGCCGAGCCCCCCATACTGCTTGGGGATGATCATCCCGAGGAAGCCCTTGTCCTTCACGAACTGCCACGCGCGCGGCGGCAGATCCTGGTACTCGTGCGTGATCTCCCACTCGTCGCACATCGCGCACAGCTCCTCGACCGGACCGTCGAGGAACGCCTGCTCCTCCGGCGAGAGGCGCGGCTCGGCGACGGCGAGGAGCTTATTCCAGTCGGGCTTGCCGGAGAAGAGGTCGGCGTCCCACCACACCGTGCCGGCATCGATCGCTTCCTTCTCGGTCTGCGACATGTGAGGGAGGATGCGGCGATAGATCGCGAGGACGCGGTCGGTGACGAGCTTCCTGCGCAGCCACGGCACGTTGAGCACTGCCGCGAGCACGATGAAAACAGAAATCAAGATGATATTGGTGGTGAAGCCGAAGCCCAGGCTGGTGCTGAGGTAGAAAAGCAAAGCGGCGGCGGCGAGGGTCCACCAGCCGATGGCGAGGCCGAAATAGCCGAAGACCATAAGGACCGTAAGGACCATAAGGACGACGAGCGCGGCGACAACGAATTCGAGCATGGGGACTCCTAGGCGGCCTTGCGCACCGGGTGCTTGAGCGGCGCGGTCAGCCCGGCGGCGAGGAAGGCGGTGAGGCGGTCTTCGAGCAGGCGCGCATCGTGCCGATCCTCGGGCTTGCAGCCGGCGATGAGCTGGACGACGTCGGTGGCGGCGAGCGTGTACGACAGCGTCCCGAACATGAAATGCATGCGCCACACCAGCTCCTCGGGCGGCATCTGGGGCAGCGCGCGCTCGAACGCGGCCTTGTAGCGCTCCATCGCCGGCGCATAGAGCTGGCCGATCAGGACTCGGATGGGCTTCGAGGGCTCCGTGTAGCTGCGGCCGAGGAGCCGGATGAAATTGCGGCCGCCGCCCTTCGCGTCCTCGATCATGCGCAGGCTCTCGCCGACGAATGCGCGGATGATCGCCTCGGGCGAAAGGGGTTTGCCGGAGGCTTCGATCGCGTCGAGCGCGGCGGTGCGCGCGGCGTTCATCGGGTCGAGGCGCCGGCGGAACACCGCCTCGATCAGGGCGTCCTTGGAGCCGAAGTGGTAGTTCACCGCCGCGAGGTTGACGTCGGCCTTGGCGGTGAGCTGGCGCATCGACGCGCCCTCGAAGCCGTGCTGCATGAAGAGCTCTTCCGCCGCGTCGAGGATGCGGGTACGCGTCTCGTGCGGCGGCTTGACAGTGCGCAGGGGGGAGGCAGGCATGGGAAGATCCAAGTTCAAACGAACGTTTGAATGGTATCCGCGCAAAAACCCGCCCGTCAAGCCCTGCTTCTTGGCTCGCTTACCTTAGGAAGTTGACCGCGGGAAGTCGACCGCGGGCTAGACCTTGCTCGTGACCGAGATCGCCCTGCGGATGAACGCTTTCTTCTCCACCGGGTCTTCGATGTCGTCTGCAAGCATCAGATAGAGCTCCGACGTGTCGCGCGCTTTGAGCGCCGCGCGCCGGACGACCACCTTGGCCACGGGGCCCAGGTACTGAGAAAGGTGCGCCTCGACGCGGCTCAGGATCTCGGGCGAAAAGGGCGGCCCGCTGGGAGGGCTGGTGCGCCCGCTCGGCCCAGCGCTGGTCGGCTGCGACCTGGAGACCGGGCGCGACGGATCGGCGAAGCGCTGCTCGAACTTGAGGCGCAGCCCGTTATGGGTGATGTCGGCGGCGAGGAGCTGGACGAGCTCGGCCGGATTCTGGGCC
This sequence comes from Burkholderiales bacterium, assembly GCA_036006885.1. GTDB lineage: Bacteria > Pseudomonadota > Gammaproteobacteria > Burkholderiales > SG8-39 > SCGC-AG-212-J23. The sequence continues at coordinate 8,513 of DASYPG010000223.1, forward strand.
TTCTTCGCCGCGTTTTTTACCATCACCGGCGCGATCGGGCCGACGTGCTGCGCGAGCTCGCGCTGCACGTGGTCGAGGAACTTGGCGTCGAAGCGCACCGGCTCGGGAGCGGCCGGAGGCGGCGGCGCAGGTTCTGCGTGCTTCACGTTCGGCGCCATGGTGCCGGCGAGCGCCGCGCGCAACTCGTGAACGCTCTTCGGACGGTCGTCCTCGTGTGGGGCGAGCCCCCAGTCGATCGCCGCGAGGAACTCGGCGCGGTAGCGGTTGCGGTCTCCTGCCTTGAGGGCGGGCTGCATCGTATCCTCGCGCACGCGCGCCGCAGCCTCGAGCGGACGTTGCGCCGTCACCACCCAGTACAGCACGCCGGAAAACGCGTAGACGTCGCTCCAGGGCCCCTGTTGCCCGTTCGAATGATATTGCTCGAACGGCGCGTAGCCTGGCGTGACGATCGCCGTGAGGTCTTCGCCGTCGCTTTTCTGGCGCGCCGAGCCGAAATCGAGCAGCACCGGGCTGCCGTCGTAGCGGATGTAGATGTTGCCCGGCTTGATGTCGCGGTGCAGGTAGCCCGCGGTATGGACGACCTGCAATCCATCCAGAAGCGGTCCGGCGATCGACATGATCTGGGCCTCCGGCAGCGGCCGGCGCGGCTTGATCCAGTCGGGCAGGGCGTCGCCTTCGACGTACTCCATCACCATGTACGCGCTGCCCTTGGCCTCGAAAAAGCGCATCACCCGGACGATGTTCGGGTGGCGAAAGGAGGCGAGGGTGCGTGATTCGTCGAGGAAGCGGCGCTTGCCCCACATGAAATCCTCGCCGGACTGCGTCGAGTTCGGCGCCACCGACTGGTCGGGGTTGCGCACCGCGATGTCGGACGGGAGGTACTCCTTGATCGCCACCCTCAGGTTGAGGTTGGTGTCGATGGCGAGGTAGGTGAGGCCGAACCCGCCCGCCCCAAGCAACCTCTCGACCCGGTATTCCTGGAGCGCGTAGCCGGAAGGAAGAGCGGGCACCGCCATTGCCGGCTAGCCCTTGTCGATCAGGGCGATCGCCTTCGACAGGCTGCGCCGCATGCGGTTGAACGCCTGGCCGAGCTGCGACACCTCGTCGCGGCCTTTGTTCGAGAAATCGGGCATGTCGAGCCGCCCCTTGGAGATCATGTCGGCGGTCCGCGCGAGCTGCATGATCGGCTGCACGATGAAGATCGTCAGCATCACGTTGAGCAGCACGAACAGCACCGTGAACACCACCGCGACCGAGCTCATGAAAGTGACGAAGGCGTGGTTGGCGTTGCGGATCGGCAGGTCCATGGGCACCGACACGATCTGCGTGGCGATCACCTCGTTCATCTTCCAGCCGTAGCCGTTGTGCGGGCCGTAGAGCTTGACCATCGCCGGCGGCGCCATGTCGGGATTGGTGTGGCAGTTGAGGCAGGCCTCGTCGCGGATCGGCAGCGGCCGCGCGAGATACAGCGAGCGGCCGGTCGGCGTATCGCGCACGCCCGAGACCTCCTTGAGCGGGCTGCCGCTGCGGAACGCGTTCAGGATGTCGCTCTCCCAGTCGACCGCCTTGTTGCGCGGGTTGGTCGGGTTGAACGCCGCTTCCTTGTACGAGTAGTCCGGATACTTCTTCTGCAGCAGGTGCATGATCTCGGTGGCGGCGAAGGCCGGCACGCTTTCGGGCAGGAACTTGTCCGGGTCATTGGGCAGCAGCGGCCGCACCTTGCCGACGGTGTAGCCGCGCATGGAAAGCGCCGCCTCCATCATGACCCCGGCATTGCGCAGGACCTCGTCCTGCGCGTTCTTGTGCAGGAGCCCGTACGACATGAAGCCTGCGACGCCCAGGCCGATGACGAAGACGACGATCAACACCAGGTTGAATTTGAGCCGCAGACCCATGGTCTTCCCCCGCTCCCTTGTTATTTCCGGCTCGCGAACGCGCCGGCTATTTCGGGGCAGCTTACACTGAAGTCGACGCCGCGCTAGGGCACTAGGTCTCATCCTTCTATCAATGAGATGGTTTTCTTTCGGCGGCGAAACCTGACGCGCAAGCAAACTTCACCTGTGGCATTTTCCACGCCGCGGACGCACTAGAATCGCGCGCTCGATGGATAACCGGCTGAAGGGCGGGGAATGGCGCAACGTCGGCACGCTCGCGCCCTACCTGTGGGAGTACAAGTGGCGCGTGGTGATCGCGCTCGCGTTCCTGACGGTGGCGAAGCTCGCCAACGTCGGGGTGCCGCTGGTGATGAAGCGGCTGGTGGACGGGCTCGACGCGGCCACCGCCATCGTCGCCGTCCCGGTCGCGCTGCTCGCGACCTACGGCATCCTCAGATTCTCGACCACGCTGTTCCAGGAGCTGCGCGAC
>DASYPG010000224.1:0-18543 GCA_036006885.1 Burkholderiales bacterium
AGCCGGCGGAAATGCTCGAGCAGCGCGAGCTTGTCGCGGTCGAGCTCGCGCAGCGGCGCCACCTGCAGCGACAGCACCGAAAGGCGGTGGTAGAGGTCGGCGCGGAAGCTTCCCTGCCTGAGCGCCTGGCGCAGGTCGCGATTGGTCGCCGCGATGACGCGCGCGCGCGACACCCGGCGCTGCGTTTCGCCCAGGCGCTGGAATTCGCCGTTCTCGATCACGCGCAAGAGCTTCGCCTGCATCTCGAGCGGCAGCTCGCCGATCTCGTCGAGGAACAGCGTCCCGTCCTGGGCGTCCTCGAAATAGCCCGCCTTCGCCGCCGTCGCCCCAGTGAAGGCGCCCTTGGCGTAGCCGAACAGCGTCGCCTCGATGAGCGTGGGCGCGAGCGCGGCGCAGTTGAGGGCGAGGAACGGCCGCGCGCTGCGGCTCGACAGGCGGTGCAGGTTGTGGGCGACGAGCTCCTTGCCGCTGCCCGATTCGCCTTCGATCATTACCGGAAAGGGCGAGGCGGCGAACTGCGCGATCTGGCTGCGCAGCTTTTCCAGCGGCGCGCTCGAGCCCACCAGCTCCGCGGCCTCGGGGGCGGCCTGGTCGCGGGCGCGGTCGAGGGCCCGCTTCAGGGTGAGCGGGTTCGCCGGCTTGGCGATGAACTCCCAGGCCCCCAGCGCGCGGGCGTGGCGCGCATTCGCCGCTTCGTTCTGGCCCGACAGCACGAAAATCTTCATCGCCGGAGAATGGGCGAGGAGATCGGCGATCAGGCGAAAGCCCTCCTCCGGCGAGTGCGGCGTCGGCGGAAGGCCGAGGTCGATGAGCGCCAGCCCGGGCACCGGCGCGAGCTGGCGCACCAGCTCGATCGCGCGGCTGCGCGACTCGACCGTCAGCACTTCGTAGTCCGCGCCCAGGGCGAAGGCGAGCGTGTCGGTGATGAGCGGGTCGTCGTCGACGATGAGAAGCTGCGGCTTTGCCGCCGCCGCCCTGCCGGGCGCCGCATTCGGGTCACTCGCCACGTATGCACCTCATGAAGGCCTGCTCCAGGCGTGCTTCGCCGTACTTCGCGCGCAGTCCCTCGGGACTGCCGTGCCAGCGCACGCGACCCTGCTCCAGCACCGCGATCGAGGAGCACAGCTCCTCGACGTCGGCAAGCACGTGGGAGGTGAAGAAAAGCGTCCGGCCCTCCGCGGCGAGCCTGCGCAGCACGGATTTCACCGCGACGCGGGCGGCAGGGTCAAGGCCGCTCATGGGCTCGTCGAGCACGTAGAGATCGCGCGCGAGCAGGAACGCGGCGGCGAGCCCGAGCTTCTGCGTCATGCCCTTCGAGAGGCTGCGCACCGGACGCTCCAGCACGGCGGGCTCGAGCTCCAACTCGGACAGAATCGCCTGCGCGCGCACGGCGTCGTAGCGCTCGCCGAAGCTGCGTGTCAGGAACTCGAGGAACTCGCGACAGCGCAGGTAATGCGCCGGCATGAAGCGCTCCGGCACATAGGCGAGCCGGCGGCGCGATTTCGGCTCGGCGGCGGGCAGGCCGAAGATGCGGATGGTTCCGGCCTCGTAGGCGCACAGATCGAGCAGGCACTTGATGAGCGTGGTCTTGCCGGCGCCGTTCGCGCCGACCAGGCCGAATGCCTCGCCCGAGGCGACCGCGAGGTCGACCGTTTGCAGGGCGAGCAGCTTGCCGTAGCGCTTGCGTAACGCGCTGACGCGCACCGCCGAGTTCACAAGGGCTTCGCCCATGGCGCGGTAATATTACGCCCGGTGCAGCAAGGTCCCATGGTTCAAATCCAGAACGTCGCGTTCGGCTACGACGCGGCGCGCCCGGTGCTGCGCGACGTAAGCCTGTCGATCGCGCGCGGCAGCGTGGTTGGCATCATGGGGCAGTCGGGCTGCGGCAAGACCACGCTGCTGCGGATCATCGCGGCGCAGTATCTGCCGAGCAGCGGAACCGCGCGCGTGCTCGGCGAGCTCACCGCCGAGCTCGACCGCGACGCGCTCTACCAGATGAGGCGCAGGATGGGCATGCTGTTCCAGTTCGGCGCCCTGTTCACGGACATGTCGGTGTACGAGAACGTCGCCTTTCCCCTGCGCGAGCACACGGCGCTGCCCGAGGACCTGATCCACGACCTGGTCATGCTGAAGCTCGAGGCGGTCGGCCTGCGCGGCGCGGCCCAGCTGATGCCTCCCGAGCTCTCGGGCGGCATGGCCCGGCGTGTGGCGCTCGCGCGCTCGATCGCCCTCGACCCGCAGCTTATCCTGTACGACGAGCCTTTCACCGGCCTCGACCCGATCTCCTTCGGCGTGATCGTGCGCCTGATCCGGGAGCTCAACGACTCGCTCGGTGCGACCTCGATCATCGTCACCCACGACGTGCAGGAGGCCCTCGGGGTGGTGGATTACGTGTATTTCATGGCGGACGGGCGCGTGATCGCCGAGGGCAAGCCGGACGAGATCCGGGCGAGCCGCGAGCCGTTCGTGCGCCAGTTCGTGAACGGCGAGCTCGACGGGCCGGTTCCGTTCCACAACCCGGCGCCCGACTACGCCGCCGAGCTCGAGCTCACCGGGGCCTGAAATGTCGCTGGCACAGATCCGCGAACACGCCCGGGGACGCCTCGAGCGCCTCGGCAATGCCGTCACCTCGCACGTCTGGCGCCTGGGCTTCGCCAGCCGGTTCCTGTTCTACCTCGTGGCGCATTCGGGCACCGCGCTGCGTCGCTTCCGCCTCACCGTGGCGGAGATCTACTTCGCCGGGGTGCTGTCGCTCATCATTATCTTGGTGTCCGGTTTGTTCGTCGGCATGGTGCTCGCGCTGCAGGGTTACGACACGCTGCAGCGCTTCGGCGCTTCCGAATCCCTCGGCGTGCTGGTGGCCCTGTCGCTGGTGCGCGAGCTCGGGCCGGTCGTGGCCGGGCTGCTGTTCGCGAGCCGGGCGGGCTCCGCCATCACCGCCGAAATCGGCCTGATGAAGGCCACCGAGCAGATCTCGGCGATGGAGATGATGGCGGTCGATCCCATCGCGCGCGTGGTGGCGCCGCGCTTCTGGGGCGGGGTGCTGTCGATGCCGATGCTCGCGGCGCTGTTCTCGGCGCTCGGCATCTTCGGCGGCTATCTCGTCGGCGTGCAGCTGATCGGCGTCGACGCGGGCGCGTTCTGGTCGCAGATGCAGGCCGCGGTCGACGTGCGCAACGACATCCTGAACGGCGTGATCAAGAGCGTGGTGTTCGGCATCGCAGTCACGTGGATCGCCGTGTTCGAGGGCTACGACGCGGTTCCCACCGCGGAGGGCGTGTCGCGCGCCACTACGCGCACGGTGGTGACTTCGTCGCTCGCGATCCTCGCGCTTGATTTCGTGCTTACCGCACTGATGTTCACCGGAGGAAAATCGACATGAGCCCGGGTAGCTCGGCATGAACCGCGCCACCATCGACCTGTGGGTCGGTATCTTCGTCGTCATCGGCATCGGCGCGCTGCTGTTCCTCGCGCTCAAGGTGGGCAATCTTGCGACCTTTTCCGGCGGCGAAACCTACAACGTGCAGGCGCGGTTCGTGAACATCGGCGGCCTGAAGGCGCGGGCGCCGATCAAGAGCGCGGGCGTGGTCGTCGGCAGGGTCGCCGACATCCGCTTCGACAACGAGACCTACGAGGCGCTGGTCTCCATGAATCTCGACCAGCACTACCAGTTCCCGCGCGACAGCACCGCCAAGATCCTTACTTCCGGGATCCTCGGCGAGCAGTACATCGGCCTCGAAGCGGGCGGCGACGGCGTGATGCTCAAGAACGGCGACCGCGTGCGCCTGACCCAGTCGGCGGTGGTGCTCGAGAACCTGATCAGCCAGTTCCTCTTCAACAAGGCGGCCGAAGGCAAGGACGAGAAGAAGTGACGTTGTCGCGCGCGCTGTCGCTGCCCTTGCGCACGCTGTCGCTTCTCCTCGCGCTCGCGGGCGGCTGCGCCACGACCGAGGACCGCGACCCACGCGACCCGCTCGAGCCGATGAATCGCGCCATCTACCGCTTCAACGAAGTGGCGGACGAATGGGTCGCGGTTCCCGTGGCAAGCGCCTATCGCAATGTCCTGCACGAACAGATCCGCAGCCGGATCCGCAATTTCTTCGCCAACCTGGGCGATCTGTGGATCGGAGTCAACGACGTGCTCCAGGGCAAGTTCTTCGACGGTTTCGAGGACGGGATGCGCTTCGTCTTCAACAGCACGTTCGGGCTCTTCGGCCTGCACGACGTGGCCTCCGACATGGGCATCGAAAAGCGCGACGAGGATTTCGGCCAGACGCTCGGGCGCTGGGGCGTCGGCGACGGACCCTACCTCATTCTGCCGATTCTCAGCTCGAGCACGCTGCGCGACACCGTCGGATGGGGGGTGGACATTTTCGTCGGCGATCCGGTGGGCGAGTTCCGGCCGATCGCGCTGCGCAATTCCGCGTACGCCCTGCGTCTGGTGAACCGGCGCGCCGACCTGCTCGACGCGAGTAAGATCCTCGAGCAGGCGGCACTCGACAAGTACGTGTTCCAGCGCGACGCGTACCTGCAGCGGCGCCGCAACCAGATTTACGATGGCAACCCGCCGCGCGAGCCGCGCGAGCCGCGCGAGCCGGACGAACCGCCGGAGAAGGAGCCGGCGAAGGCGCCTGCGCCGCCCCCCGCGGAGGATCAACCGGCCAAGCCGCGGTAAACCCCGGACCCCCTATGCGCGTTAATAACTTCCATGAAAACAATCATTAGCGTCGTTCTCAGCGGCCTCCTGGCAAGCTTCCTCGCGAGCGCGCAGGCGCAGGAGGTTCCGCCCGACGTCCTGGTGAAGAACGTCACCACCGAGGTGGTGGAGCTCATCACCAAGGACAAGGAGATCCGCTCCGGCAACCGCGCCAAGCTGATCCAGGTGATCGAGGCCAGGGTGCTGCCGCACTTCAACTTCAGCTCGATGACCGCGCTCGCTGTGGGACAGAACTGGAGCAAGGCCACCCCGGAGCAGAAGAAGCGCCTGGTGGAGGAGTTCAAGACGCTGCTCGTGCGCACTTATGCGAGCGCGCTCGCCGCCTACAGCGAGCAGCGCTTCGATTACCGGCCGCTGCGCGCCCGGCCCACCGACACCGACGTGATCGTGAACGTGCGGGTGATCCAGTCCGGCGCCCAGCCCGTGCCGATCGACTACAGCATGGAGAAGACCGCGGCGGGCTGGAAGGTCTACGACGTGATGGTGGGCGGCGTGAGCCTGGTAGCCAACTATCGCACCGAGTTCAACGCCACCGTGCGCGAGGCAGGCATCGAGGGCCTGATCAGGAACCTGCAGGTGAAGAACCGCTCGCTCGCTGCGCCGCCGCCCGCGGAGAAGAAGTGATCCGCCGCGAGAGCGGGCGCATCGTGGTGAGCGGTCCGGTCACGCTCGCCAACGTGGCCGCGGTCCTCGAGGAGGCCCGGCGCCACCTCGAAGAAGGCGTGCGCACCGTGGATCTCGGGGAGGTGACCGAGATGGATTCGTCGCTGCTCGCCGCCATCGTGGCCTGGCTGCGCGACGCGCGCCGCGCCGGCCGCGAGCTCGTGTTCGCCAACATTCCCGAATCGGTGCGCACCATCGCGCGCCTGTACGGCGTGGACGAGCTCATTCCCGCAGCGCCCCGCTGAAGGCGATCGAGGTCACGAACCTGGAGAAGCGCTTCGGCGCGCTGAGGGCGCTCGCCGGCGTGAGCCTCGCGGTCGAGGAGGGCGAGTTCTTCGGGCTGCTCGGCCCCAATGGCGCCGGCAAGACCACGCTCATCAACGTGATCGCGGGCCTCGCGCGCCCCGACGCCGGATCGGCGCGCATCCTGGGCGCCGATGTGACGCGGGACTACCGCCGCGCCCGGCGCATGCTCGGCGTGGTTCCCCAGGAGCTGGTATTCGATCCGTTCTTCACGGTGCGCGAGACTCTGCGGCTGCAATCGGGCTACTTCGGCCTGCGCCGCAACGACGACTGGATCGACGAGGTCATGCAGCACCTCGACCTCGGCGCTAAGGCCGACGTCAACATGCGCGCGCTTTCGGGCGGCATGAAGCGGCGCGTGCTCGTGGCGCAGGCGCTGGTGCACAAGCCGCCGGTGATCATGCTCGACGAGCCCACCGCGGGCGTCGACGTCGAGCTGCGTCAGGGCCTGTGGCAGTTCGTGCGCCGCCTCAACCGGGACGGACACACCATCGTTCTCACCACCCATTACCTCGAGGAGGCCGAGACCCACTGCAACCGCATCGCCATGCTTAAGGCCGGGCGCATCGTGGCGCTTGACTCCACCCGCAACCTGCTCGATTCGTTCTCGGGCCTGGAGCTGCGCCTGCGGCTGGATCGGGAAGCGCTGCCGCAGCCTTTTCCCGGCCGCGTGGTCTCGAGCGACGGCGGACTCTTCGTCCTGCGCCTCGAGCACTACGGCGCGCTCGAGGATGGCCTTGCGCGCCTGCGCGAGGCCGGGGCCCGGATCATCGAGATGGAGCTTCAGCCGCCGGATCTCGAGGACGTCTTCCTGCGGCTGACTGGAAAATGAGTGGAAAATGAAACGGTTTCAGGCGCTCTTCCATAAGGAGCTGCTGCGGTTCTGGAAGGTCGCGGTGCAGACCGTCGCGGCGCCTGTTCTGACCGCCGTGCTCTACCTCGTCGTGTTCGCCCATGCGCTCGAAGGCCGCGTGCGCGTCTACGACAGCGTGCCGTACACCGATTTCCTGGTTCCCGGGCTGGTGATGATGAGCGTGCTCCAGAACGCGTTCGCGAACAGCTCGTCGAGCCTGGTGCAGTCCAAGATCACCGGCAACATCGTGTTCGTCCTGCTGGCGCCGATTTCCTACTTCGAGTTCTTCGCCGCGTACGTGCTCGCCTCGGTCGTGCGCGGGCTGACGGTCGGTCTCGGGGTGCTCGTGGCGACCGTGTGGTTCGTCGACCTGCGGCTGCACGCGCCGCTGTGGGCGCTCGTCTTCGCGCTGCTTGGCGCGGGCCTGCTCGGGGCGCTCGGACTGCTGGCGGGCATCCTGTCGGAAAAGATCGACCAGATGGCGGCGTTCCAGAACTTCGTCGTCATGCCGCTCACCTTCCTCTCGGGCGTGTTCTACTCGATCCATTCGCTGCCCGACTTCTGGCTCCGCCTGTCGCACGCCAATCCGTTCTTCTACATGATCGACGGCTTCCGCTACGGCTTCTTCGGCCTTTCCGACGTGTCGCCGACCGCGAGCCTGGCGGTGGTCAGCGCGAGCCTGGTTGCCGTATCGTTCGCCTGTCTGGCGCTTTTGCGCTCGGGCTACAAGCTGAGGCATTGAGATGGTGACTCCGGAAAGCGTGAAACAGGGGATCCAGAACGGTCTCGCCTGCGAGCATCTGGAAGTGATCGGCGACGGCCAGCACTTCCAGGCGCTCATCGTCTCGGAAGCGTTCGCCGGCAGGAGCCGCGTGCAGCGCCACCAGCTCGTCTATGCGGCGCTCGGCGAGCGCATGCGCGAGGAGATCCACGCGCTGTCGATGCGCACACTCACCCCCGGGGAGTGGAAAGCCGGTGGATAAGCTCAGGATCAGCGGCGGCGGGCCGCTCGAAGGCGAGGTGACGGTATCGGGCGCGAAGAATGCCGCGCTGCCGATCATGTGCGCGGCGCTGCTCACGGCGAAGCCGCTCGCGCTGTCCAACGTGCCGCGGCTCATGGATGTCTCCACCATGACGCGGCTGCTGGCGCAGATGGGGGTCGCAGTGGACCGCTCCTCCACGTCCTCCACGTCCATACAATTAAGTGCCGAGAAAATCGCCAACCCGAGCGCTCCCTACGACCTCGTGAAGACGATGCGCGCCTCGGTGCTGGTTCTCGGCCCGCTGCTCGCGCGCTGCGGCCGCGCCAAGGTCTCGCTGCCCGGCGGCTGCGCCATCGGGCTGCGTCCGGTCGACCAGCACGTGAAGGGCCTCCAGGCGATGGGCGCGGCGATCAGCATCGAGCACGGCTATATGCATGCCGAGGCTCTCAGTGCGGACCGCGGCCTGCGCGGCGCGCGCATCGTCATGGATCTCGTCACGGTGACCGGAACCGAGAATCTGATGATGGCGGCGACCCTCGCCGAAGGCACGACGCTCATCGAGAACGCAGCGCGCGAGCCCGAGGTCGTCGATCTCGCGAAATGCCTCTGCGCGATGGGCGCCAGGATCGAAGGTGCCGGCAGCCCCGTGATCCGCATCGAAGGCGTGGCCGCGCTCGGCGGCACGGCGCACGCCGTGATGCCCGACCGCATCGAGACCGGCACTTATCTCGCCGCCGCCGCGGCCGTCGGAGGGCGCGTGCGGCTGAGCCGGGTCGCGCCAGAGACCCTCGACGCCACGCTCGAGAAGCTGCGCGAGGCCGGCGCGCGGATCACCACGGGAAGCTCCTGGATCGAGCTCGAAATGGCCGAACGGCCCCAGGCGGTCAGCGTGCGCACGGCTCCCTATCCGGGCTTCGCCACCGACATGCAGGCGCAGTTCATGGCCCTTGCCAGCGTCGCGCGCGGCACCGCGCTGATCACGGAAACCATCTTCGAGAATCGCTTCATGCACGCGCTGGAGATGCAGCGGCTCGGCGCCGACATCTCGATCCAGGGAAGTACCGCCGTGGTGACGGGCGTGGAACGGCTGCAGGGCGCCACCGTCATGGCAACCGACCTGCGCGCCTCGGCGGGCCTGGTCATCGCCGGCCTGGTGGCCGAGGGCCAGACGCTCATAGAGCGCATCTACCATCTCGATCGCGGCTACGAAGCGCTCGAGCAGAAACTCGGCGCCCTGGGCGCCAAGGTTGAGCGAATAAAGTAGCTATCTCCCTGTTCCGGCGGTAAAATCTCGCCCTTTTTGCCATGGCCGAGATCAGCATCGCGCTGTCCAAGGGGCGCATCTTCGACGAGACTGCGCCGCTGCTTGCGCGCGTCGGTGTCACGCCGAAGGGCGACGGCGAGAACTCGCGCAAGCTGATCCTCGAGACCGATCGTCCCGACGTGCGGCTCATCGTCGTGCGGGCGACCGACACGCCGACCTACGTGCAGCACGGCGGCGCCGACCTGGGCATCGCCGGGCGCGACATTCTGGTCGAGCACGGCGGCGAGGGCCTCTATCAGCCCGTGGACCTCGGCATTGCCGTCTGTCGCATGATGGTGGCGGTGAAGAAGGGGTTCGATTACGAAGGCGCGGTGCGCAAGGGCGCACGGCTGCGCGTCGCGACCAAGTACGTGAACATCACGCGCGAGCATTTCGCGGCGAAGGGCGTTCACGTCGATCTCATCCGGCTGTACGGATCGATGGAGCTCGCGCCGCTGGTGGGTCTAGCCGACGCCATCGTCGACCTCGTCTCCAGCGGACATACCCTGAAGGCGAACGAGCTGGAGCCGGTCGAGGAGATCATGCCGGTTTCGGCGCGCCTCATCGTGAACCAGGCCGCGCTTAAGACCAAGCGTGCCGCGCTGCAGCCGCTCATCGAGGCGTTCGCCAAGGCGGCCGCCAAATGAAGCTGCGCCGGCTTTCGACCCGTGGCACGGACTTCGACGCCGAGCTCGCGGCGCTGAGGTGCTACGACGCGGCGCAGGATGGCGCCGTGGAGGCGGCGGTGCGCGCGATCGTCGCCGATGTGCGCGCGCGCGGCGAACCCGCGGTGCTCGAATACGCGCAGCGTTTCGACAAGGTGAGCGCCCGCTCTCTTGCGGAACTCGAGATCCCCAAAGACAGGCTGCGCCAAGCTGCGGCCGGCGTGCCCAGGCAGCAGCTCGACGCGCTCAAGGCCGCCCACCAGCGCATCCGCGCTTTCCACGAGAAGCAGCTGCAAAGCTCCTGGGACTATACCGAGGCCGACGGAACCCGGCTCGGCCAGAGGGTCAGCGCGCTCGAGCGGGTGGGCCTGTACGTGCCCGGGGGCAAGGCGGCGTATCCCTCGTCGGTGCTCATGAGCGCGGTTCCGGCAAAAGTCGCCGGCGTGCCGAGCCTCGTGATGGTGAGCCCGAACCCCGTTCCGCTGGTGCTCGCCGCGGCCGAGATCGCCGGCGTGGACCAGGTCGTGGCGATCGGCGGCGCGCAGGCCATCGCGGCCCTCGCATACGGTAGCGCATCGCTGCAGCGAGTGGACAAGATCGTCGGCCCGGGCAACGTCTATGTCGCCGAGGCGAAGCGCCAGGTGTTCGGCCAGGTCGGCATCGACATGATCGCGGGTCCTTCCGAGATCCTTGTGATCTGCGACGGCGGCACGCCGCCGGAGTGGGTGGCGATGGACCTCTTCTCGCAGGCCGAGCATGACGAATCGGCGCAGGCGATCCTGCTCTCGCCCGATGTGCGCTACCTGAACGCGGTTCAGTCGGCGATCGAGCGCCTGCTTCCGGGAATGCCTCGGCGCGACACCATCGCCGCTTCGCTCGCCGCCCGCGGCGCGCTCATCGAGACGCGCGACCTTGACGAGGCCTGCGACGTCGCGAACCGCATCGCACCCGAGCACCTCGAGCTCTCCGTGGAGAATCCGGACGCCTGGCTGCAGAAGCTCACCAACGCCGGCGCGGTGTTCCTCGGGCGCTGGAGCTCGGAGGCGATCGGCGACTACTGCGCCGGGCCGAACCACGTGTTGCCCACCGCCGGGAGCGCGCGGTTTTCATCGCCCCTCGGCGTCTACGACTTTCAGAAGCGCTCGAGCATCATTGCGGTTTCCGAGAAGAGCGCTGCCACCCTGGGGAGCATCGCGGCGGTGCTCGCGGCTGGGGAAGGGCTGCAGGCGCACGCCCGCTCGGCGGAGATGCGGTTCAGGAAATGACCCCCGAAAAGCTCATCCGGCCCGAGATCCAGGCGCTTAGCGCCTACCACGTCGCCGACGCCGACGGCATGGTGAAGCTCGACGCGATGGAGAACCCCTATCCGCTGTCGCCCGCGCTGCGCCGCGAGCTCGCCGAAGTCCTGGCGCGCGTCGACCTCAATCGCTATCCCGAGCCGACCGGAAAGAAGCTGCGCGCGCTGATCGCGCGCAAGATGCGGGTTCCTGCGGGCATGGAGCTGCTGCTCGGTAACGGCTCCGACGACTTGATTCAGATGGTCTCGCTTGCGCTGGCGCGGCCGGGGGCGGTGGCGATGTACCCGGCGCCGACCTTTGTCATGTACTCGCTAAACGCCATCTTCACCGGCATGCGGGGCATCGGCGTGCCGCTGCGGCAGGACTTCTCGTTCGACGCCGACGCCTTCATCGAGCGCATGCGGGTGGAGAAGCCGGCCCTCGTGTTCATCGCCTATCCCAACAACCCCACCGGCGTGCTCTACCCGGAGGAGAAGGTGGTTGACGTCATTAGAGCCTGCCCCGGACTGGTGGTCGTGGACGAGGCGTATCACGTGTTCGCGCGCAAGACGTTCATGCCGAGGCTCGCCGAGTTCCCGAACCTCGTGGTGGTGCGCACGGTGTCGAAGCTCGGCCTCGCCGGCATCCGCCTGGGCTACATGGCCGGGCGGCCCGAATGGATCCGGGAGTTCAACAAGGTCCGCCAGGCCTACAACGTCAACGTACTCACGCAGGCAGCGGCGCTCTTCGCGCTTGAGCGCCTCGACGTGCTGGAGGAGCAGGCGGCGCGCATCCGCGCCGATCGCGCGCTGCTCGGCGAGGCGATCGCCGCCTTGCCCGGGACGCGGGTGTTCCCTTCGGAGGCGAACTTCTTCCTGGTGCGCGTGAAGGACGCCGACGCGACCTACGATGCGCTCAGGCGCCAGGGCGTGCTGGTGCGCAATCTGCACCCGGGGCTCGACAATTGCTTGCGCATCAACGTCGGCACGCCGGACGAAAACCGTATACTGCTCACGGCATTGCGTGAAGCGCTGAGATGACCGAATGGATGCAATGGGTGCAATGGGTGTGAGACAGGCCGAGATCACGCGGAACACCAAGGAAACCCAGATCCGGGTCAAGGTGAACCTGGACGGCCGCGGCGCGACCAGGCTGTCCACCGGCCTGCCGTTCCTCGAGCACATGCTCGACCAGGTGGCGCGTCACGGCATGCTCGATCTCGACATCGAGGCGAAGGGCGACCTGCATATCGACGCGCACCACACGGTCGAGGACATCGGCATCACCTTCGGCCAGGCGCTCGCCGAGGCGATCGGCGACAAGTCCGGCGTGCGCCGCTTCGGCCACGCTTACGTGCCGCTCGACGAGGCGCTGTCGCGCGTGGTGATCGATTTCTCCGGCCGGCCGGGTCTCGCCTACCACGTGAAGTTCACTCGCGCGCTCATCGGCGAGTTCGACGTCGACCTGGTGCACGAGTTCTTCCAGGGTTTCGTCAATCACGCGCAGGTCACGCTGCACATCGACAACCTGCGCGGCGACAATGCGCACCACCAGTGCGAGACCATGTTCAAGGCGTTCGCTCGCGCCCTGCGCATGGCTGCGGAAGCCGACCCGCGCGCCGCCGGCGTGGTGCCCTCGACCAAGGGTTCGCTGTAGCTTGAGGATCGCCGTCGTCGATTACGGGATGGGCAACCTGCGCTCGGTCTCCAAGGCGATCGAGCGGGTCGCGCCACGCGTGGAGGTCCGCGTCACCGCTGTCCCACAGGAAATTCTTTCCTCTGATAGGGTTGTCGTGCCGGGGCAGGGAGCCATGCCCGACTGCATGCGACAGCTCGCCGCAAGCGGCGCGCGCGAGGCGGTGGTCGACGCCGCGCGCACCAAGCCCTTCCTCGGCATCTGCATCGGCCTGCAGATGCTGTTCGAGCATGGCGAGGAGGGCGATACCCCCGGGCTAGGTCTGCTCGGCGGAGAGGTCCCCCGCTTTAGGCTGACTGACCTCAAGATCCCACACATGGGCTGGAACGAAGTCGTGCAGTCGCGCCCGCACGCGCTCTGGGCGGAGATCCCGGACTCGAGCCGGTTCTACTTCGTACACAGCTACTATCCTGCCCCGCGCGAGGCGACGCTTACCGCCGCGACCACGGTCTACGGACGGCCCTTTACCTGCGCGGTGGCCCGGGATAATATTTTTGCCGTCCAGTTCCACCCCGAAAAAAGCCAGTCTGCCGGCCTGCAACTTCTCTCTAACTTCGTGCGGTGGCGTCCCTGACTTTCTTTCCGAGCGGTCTTCCCGAGCGGCTGTTCCCGGCCCTGTGCTCATCATCCCCGCAATCGACTTGAAGGACGGGCGCTGCGTGCGCCTCAGACAGGGCGACATGAGCACGGCCACGGTGTTCTCCGACGACCCGGTGGCGATGGCCAAGCACTGGGCGGCGCAGGGCGCCAAGCGCCTGCACATCGTGGACCTGAACGGCGCCGTCGCCGGCCGGCCGAAGAACGAGAAGGTTATCCGCGACATGATCGCCGCGGTCGGCGACAAGGTCGCGATTCAGCTCGGCGGCGGCATCCGCGACCTCGACGCGATCGAGAGCTACATCGATGCCGGAGTGACCTACGTCATCGTCGGCACGGCCGCCGTCAAGAATCCCGGGTTCCTCTCCGACGCGTGCTATGCCTTTCCCGGCCACGTCATCGCCGGGCTCGATGCCAAGGAAGGCAAGGTGGCGGTCGAGGGCTGGTCCAAGATGACCGGCCACGACGTGGTGGACATGGCCAAGAAATTCGAGGAATACGGCGTCGAAGCGATCATCTATACCGACATCGGCCGCGACGGGATGATGAGCGGCGTCAACATCGATGCCACGCTCAAGCTCGCGCAGGCGCTGAAGACGCCGATCATCGCCTCGGGAGGCCTCACCAGCATCGCCGACGTGCAGGCGATCTGCGCCAAGCTCGTTCCCGAGGGCATCATCGGCGCCATCGCCGGGCGCGCCCTCTATGAGGGCAAGCTGGATCTCAAGGCGGCCCAGGCCGCCGCCGACAAGGCGCTCGGCAAGGCCTGATATGCCTTTAGCCAAACGAATCATCCCCTGCCTGGATGTGACGGCGGGCCGAGTGGTGAAAGGCGTGAATTTCGTGCAGCTGCGCGACGCCGGCGACCCGGTCGAGATCGCGGCGCGCTACGACGCCGAAGGCGCGGACGAGCTCGCGTTCCTCGACATCACCGCGAGCTCCGACGAGCGCGACATCCTGCTGCACGTCATCGAGGCGGTCGCCGCGCGCGTGTTCATTCCGCTCACCGTGGGCGGCGGCGTGCGCAGGCTCGAGGACGTGCGGCGCCTGCTCAACGCGGGCGCCGACAAGGTCTCGATCAATACCGCCGCGGTGCAGAACCCCGACCTGGTACGCGAGGCCGCGAGCGTGGTCGGCTGCCAGTGCATCGTGGTCGCCATCGACGCCAAGAGAACCGGCTCTTCATGGGAAGTTTTCACCCACGGCGGACGCAAGCCTACCGGGCTCGACGCGCTCGACTGGGCGCGGCGCATGGAGGCGGCCGGCGCCGGGGAGATCCTGCTCACCAGCATGGATCGCGACGGCACCCGCGACGGCTTCGACCTCGCCCTGACGCGCGCAGTCGCCGACGGCGTCGGCGTGCCAGTCATCGCCTCGGGCGGCGTCGGCAAGCTCGAGCACATGGCCGACGGCGTGATCGAAGGGCGCGCCGACGCGGTCCTCGCGGCGAGCGTGTTTCATTTCGGCGACTTCACCGTGCGCCAGGCAAAAGAGCACATGCGTTCGCGCGGCATCGAAGTGCGCCTATGACCCAAAATCAGGGACAGACCACGTTTTCTTCCGAGGATTTTCTGAAGGAAGTTTGTTGGGGCCAGGACGGCCTGATCGCCGCGGTCGCCCAGGATTTCAAGAGCGGCAGGGTGCTCACCGTCGCATGGATGAACCGCGAGGCGCTCAAGGAAAGCGTCGCGCGCGGCGAGGCAGTGTACTGGTCGCGCTCGCGCAAGCGCCTGTGGCGCAAGGGTGAGGAATCCGGCCACGTGCAGAGGATCGTTGAGCTGCGCCTGGACTGCGACGCCGACGCGCTCGTCATCAAGGTCGAGCAGGTGGGCGGCATCGCCTGCCACACCGGGCGCGAAAGCTGCTTCTATCGCAAGCTTGAGGACGGGAGGTGGGTAGCGACCGACCCCGTGCTCAAGGACCCTTCGCTGATCTACAAATGAAGACCGGACTGGCCGAGACCCTCGAGCGCATCGCCTCGATCATCGAGGAGCGCAAACGCTCCGACCCTGCCAAATCGTACGTGGCGCGCCTTCTGTCGGAGGGCGAAGACGCCGTGTTGAAGAAGATCGGCGAAGAAGCCACCGAGACGGTGCTTGCCGCGAAGAGTGGCGACCAGTTGCATCTGGTGCGTGAAATCGCCGACCTCTGGTTCCACTGCATGATCCTGCTCGCGCGGCATGGCCTGGGGCCCGGCGACGTGCTCGCCGAGCTGCACCGCCGCGAGGGCATCTCCGGGCTGGACGAGAAGGCGGCCCGAAAGCACGACGAGCGCTCCAATGAATGACCCACTCGGTGAGCCGCTCGGTGACCCGAACTGCATTTTCTGCAAGATCGTGCGCGGCGAGATTCCGGCGAAGAAGGTGCACGAGGACGAGCATGTGCTCGCGTTCCACGACGCGCGGCCGCAGGCGCCGGTGCATTTCCTGATCGTTCCGAAGGCCCATGTGCCGAGCCTGTACGAGGCCGACATGCGCCACCACCAGGCGCTCGGCAGGATGCTCGCGCTCGCGGGCGAGCTCGCACGCAAGGAGGGCGCGACCGAGGGCTTCCGCAGCATCATCAACACCGGCCGGGTGGGCCATCAGGAGGTGTATCATGTGCATATGCACGTCCTGGGCGGACCCGAGCCGCTGGGACCGATGCTCCATCGAAAGAAATAGGAGAAAGATATGGGCTCGCTCAGCATCTGGCACTGGCTGATCGTCCTCGTGATCGTGATGCTGATCTTCGGCACCAAGAAGCTGCGCAACATGGGCGCGGATCTCGGCGGCGCGGTGCGCGGCTTCAAGGACGGCATGCGCGAGGGCGGTGACAAGTCGGCCGACTCGGCTTCCGGGCCGGCGCCGCAGGTCACCGGCAAGACGGTCGAAGGCGAGGTCAAGAGCAAGACCGAACACAAGGCCTGACCTGGCAAACTCCATGAAAAGGCGCCCGCGGGCGCCTTTTTAGTCTCCGCCCCGCCATGTTCGACATTGGATTCTCCGAGCTTCTCGTGATCGGCGTGGTCGCGCTGATCGTCATCGGCCCCGAGAGACTGCCGCGCGTCGCGCGCACCGTCGGCGTGCTGGCGGGGCGCCTGCAGCGCTACGTGGCCGATGTCAAGGCCGATATCAACCGCGAGATCGAGCTCGAAGAGCTGCGCAAGATGCGCGACTCGATGCAGCAGGCGGCGAGCGATTTCCAGTCCTCGGTGCAGAGCGAAGTGAGCAAGACCGAGGCCGAGCTGAACCAGACCGCCGCCGATCTCAGTAAGACCGTCGAGGACGTCGTGAAGCACGAACCGGCGGAACTGAAGTCGGAAGAGAGCAAGCCCGAAGAGCGCAAGCCCGAAGAGCGTAAGCCCGAAGAGAGCAAGCCCGCCGCATGAGCGACCAGGAAAGCTTCATGTCGCACCTGGTCGAGCTGCGCCAGCGGCTGGTGCGCGCGGTCGGCGCGGTGCTGGCGCTGTTTGTGATTTTCATCTTCTGGCCGGGATCGAGCGCGATCTACGATTTCCTGGCCGCACCGCTCATGAGCGCGCTGCCCGAAGGCGCAAAGATGATCGCCACCGGCGTGATTACGCCGTTCATGGTGCCGATGAAGGTCACCGCGTTGGCGGCGTTCGTCGTCGCGCTGCCCTACGTTCTCTACCAGGCGTGGGCGTTCGTGGCGCCCGGGCTCTACGAGCACGAGAAGAAGCTGGCGCTGCCGCTGGTGGTGGCGAGCAGCGCGCTGTTCATCGCGGGGATGGCGTTCTGCTACTACATCGTGTTCGTGCGCGTGTTCACCTTCATCCACGACTTCGCGCCGAAGTCGATCACGCCGGCGCCCGACATCGAGGCCTACTTCAGCTTCGTCATCACGATGTTCATCGCCTTCGGCGTGACCTTCGAGATCCCGATCGTGGTGATCGTGCTGGTGCGCATGGGAATCGTGTCGGTCGAGAAGCTGCGCCACGCGCGGCCCTACGTTATCGTCGGCGCCTTCGTGGTGGCCGCAGTGGTGACCCCACCCGACGTGCTGTCGCAGTTCATGCTGGCGATCCCGATGTGCCTGCTCTACGAGGCGGGCCTGTTCCTCGCCCGCTTCATCAGCGTGCGGCAGAAGGAGCAGTCGAACTACAACGCCGAGTCAGGCTAGTCTGGAATCCGCAGCCGGCCTTCCGCGTCGACTCTGATGCGAGCGTTGGGCACGGGCGCGCGCTCGATGGGCGGCAGGTTGGCAAGCGAGAGCGGAACCGGGCGCCCGTCCTTGATTTCCCGCGCCCGGGTGCGCACCACTTGCGAAGGCGGTAGCGGCTGGCCGCTCTTCAGGTGGTCCCACATCAGATTAAGCGCCCGGGTCAAATAGACGTTGAGCGGCACATAGCGCGAGTCGAAGCCTGCAACGCCGTTCAGCACGTCGAGGTGGTGCGCACGCGTGACCTCGTAGTAGTACAGCCTCGAGCCGGGTTCAACTACCTTGTTCCGCGCGTAGTACGCGCGCGACGCGTAGTTCGGCGGCAGCACCCCGTCGGCGCGCCCGTCGACGAACACCGCCGGCTTGCCGCGCAGATTGCCGGTCAGGCGCGTTTCCTCGATGCCGCGCTGCACGCGGCGCGCCTGCTCGGCCATTTCGCCTTCGAGCGGCGCTCCGCTTACCGCATCGACGCCGGTGGCGAGCGAGCGCAGGCACAGCGCGCCGTCGAGGTTCAGATCGCGCGCGCCAGTGGAGGGCGAGACGGATAGCCGGTCTTCTTTCGCGCCGGCGGGAGACAGATTATTGACGAGGTTGATTCCAGCGGTCGGCGGGATGCCGTTGGAGAGGGCGAACGAGTTTTCCAGTCCCGCTGCCTCGACCGGATTCCCGGCATCGGCTCCAGAAGACGTGGTTGCGGCGAAGCTGTAGCCGCACAGGTTGTCCAGGACGGAGAAGCGCCCGTAGCTGTTTGCGTAGCTGACCGCGATGCCTTGCATCACCGCCAGGTTGTAGTGCGAGGGCAGCACCAGGTTGGCGTCGGGAAGGATCCCGTACTCGTTGATGATGCGCTGGCTCTCGGCAGCCTGCTGCGCCAGGGTCGATGAGCGCAGGAGGCCTTTCTTCGCCAGCGAGGCGCAGCGCGCCTCGCGCAGCGGCCGCGGCACCGCGTCGAAGGGCGCGGCGCGGTTGGAGTCGGCGAGCGATGCGCAGGGCAGGTAGACATTGAGCAGTGTCGAGGTGTCCAGCGTCGAGCGCACATCGGCGAGCGACACGTTCGGCTCGGACAGGGCGAGACCGTCGATCAGCCCGCGCGTATCCTGCTCGGCGGCCGCGAGCGCGGCATAAGCGCCGTTGGAGATGCTAGAGGCGATGACCAGCGTGTTTTCAGGCATGTAACGCCCGGCGCGCCGGTCCGTCAGGCCGTTCAGCACGTGAAACGCGAACTCGATGGCGGCGAGCGTGTTCCGGCCCCAGTCCTTCTCGGGGTTGACCTGCGAATGCGCATGCTTCATCGCCACCCGGTGCGGATAGTCCTGCAGGTAGCGG
>DASYPG010000225.1:0-2928 GCA_036006885.1 Burkholderiales bacterium
AAGGACGCCGCCGGCCGGGTGGAAGGCGTCATCGCGGTCATCTCGCGCCAGCCGATCACCGATCCCGCGCTGGTCGAGTCGGTACTCAAGATCTTCGCCGTGCGCGCGGCCGCGGAGCTCGAGCGGCGCGCGCACGAGGACGCGCTCGCCGCTTCGGAGGCGAACTACCGCGCGATCTTCGAGGCGGCCGAGGACGCGATCTTCATCCTGGACTACGAGCGCGGCGCCATCCTCGACGCCAACGCCAAGGCCTGCAGCACCTACGGCTACACGCGCGAGGAGCTGGGCCGGGTCGGCGCGGGGGACATCAGCGGCAACGAGCCTCCCTATACCAACGAGGACATGCTGCGCCTCATCGGCGAGGTGCGCGCTGGGCGCGGGCCGCTGCGCTTCGAGTGGCGGAGGCGCAACCGCGACGGCTCGCTCGACTGGGACGAGGTTACGCTGAAGAAAGTCGACATCGCCGGCAAGCCGCACATCCTGGCGATGACGCGCGAGATCACCGAGCGCAAGAGCGCGGTCGAGGCGCTGCGCGCGAGCGGGGAGCAGTACCGCGCGATCTTCAACGCGAGCGCCGACTCGCTGGTGCTGCGCGACGCCGGCTTCCGCGTGGTCGACGTCAACCCCGCCTACGAGGCGATGAGCGGCCGGCGCCGCGAGGAGGCGCTCGGGCGCAGCGAGCTCACCATGAGCCCGCCCGAGCTGAATGCGCACGTGAAGCAGCTTCACGCGCGCGCGCTCGCCGGCGAGCGCGTGGTGTTCGAGGCGCTGGCACGGAGAAAGGACGGCTCGCGCTTCACCATCGAGACCCGCGGCGTGCCGATCCTGCACAAGGGCCAGCCGCACGTGCTCTACATCGGCCGCGACATCACCGCGCGCAAGACCGACGAGGAGCTCCTGCGCGCGAGCGAGGAGCAGTACCGCGCCATCTTCGACGCCTCCGAGGACGCGCTCATCCTGTGGAACTCGGACCTGCAGCGCGTCGACGTGAATCCGGCCTACGAGCGCATCTACGGCTTCAGCCGCAAGGAGGTGCTGAAGGGCGTCTACGCCGACAACGTGCCGCCGGAATACGTCGAGCGGCGCCGCGATACGGTGCGGCGCACGCTCGCCGGCGAGCGCTGCCATTTCGAGCTGGAGTCGGTGAGGAAGGACGGCACCCCGATCCACGTGGAGGTGCGCACCATCCCGATCCAGCACGGCGGCAAGCCGCACGTGCTCGCGATCGCGCGCGACGTCACCGGACGCCGGGCCGCCGAGGCCGAGCGCGCTCAGCTCGAGAAGCAGCTGCGCCAGGCGCAGAAGATGGAGGCGATCGGCCACCTCACCGGCGGCATCGCCCACGACTTCAACAACATCCTGCAGAGCATCCTCGGCAACCTCACTCTCGCCGCCGAGCGCACCGAGGCGCTCGAGGACGCCAAGCTCGCCCGGGCGCTCGAGCGCGCCCAGATCTCGGCGCAGCGGGCGCGCGAGCTGATCGTGCAGATGCTCACCTTCAGCCGCGGCCGGCGCGGCGAGGCGCGCCTGCTGGCGCTGCCGCAGCTCGTCGGCGAGGCGGCGAAGCTCCTGCGCCCGGCGCTTCCTTCGACCATCGAGCTGCGCACCGAGCTCGCCGCGCAGGTGAGCGCGGTGAGGGCCGACCCGGTGCAGGTCGAGCAGGTGCTGCTCAACCTCGCCATCAACGCGCGCGACGCGATGGCGGGCGCTGGGCTGATCGCGCTCGCGGTGCGCGAGGCGCGGCACGCGGGCGCGGTGTGCACCTCCTGCAGGCAGAAGTTCTCGGGCGGCTTCGTCGAGCTTTCGGTGCACGACACCGGCTGCGGCATCTCGGCCGACGTGGTCGACCGCATGTTCGAGCCGTTCTTCTCCACCAAGGACGTGGGCAAGGGCAGCGGCATGGGCCTCGCGATGGTGCACGGCATCGTCCACGAGCACGGCGGCCACATCCTGGTCGACACCGCGCCGGGCCTGGGAGCGCGCTTCCGCATCGCGCTGCCGACGGCCCGCGGCGCGGGCGCGGCGGTGGCGGCGAGCGCGCTCGGCGGCAAGGAGGGCGGCCGGCTTTCCGGCAGCGTGCTCGTGGTCGACGACGAGGACATGGTGCTCGAGCTGATGGGCGACCTCCTTTCCGGCTGGGGGCTCGAGGTCACGCTCAAGACGAACGCGGTGGACGCGCGCTACGCGTTCGCCGCCGAGCCGCAGCGCTACGACCTTGTGCTCACCGACCACACCATGCCGCGCGTCACCGGGCTCGAGCTGGCGCGCGACATCCACCGCATCCGCGCCGGCACGCCGGTGATCCTCTACACCGGATACGGCGACGACATCCCGCGCGAGGAGCTCGCCGCCGCCAACGTGCACACGCTGGCGCGCAAGCCGGTCGATCCGGCGGAGCTGTTTGCGCTGCTGAAAACCTCGCTGAAACAAACACACAACACCGTGAAATAAGCCGGCGACGCGACGCCGCTAGCCTGTACGCATCGCTACAGGAGGCGGCATATGGACGGCTACATCGTTCGCGGCGCGACCGTATTACCCCGAGGCAGCCTGTTGCTCATCGAGCATGGCAGGGGCCTGCAGATCGAGCTCTGGGACGGCGAGCTTTGGATCACTCAGGAGAACGACAGCCGCGACTACCTCATCGGCCCGGGAACCTCGTTCCGGCTCGGGCGCGAGGGCATCGTGCTCGCGAACGTCCTTAAGCCGGGCCGCCTCACGATCACCGCGCCGGTTCCCGCGCATTACGCCGAGCGCATCGTGCTGACGCTCGCGGGCGGCGCGCCGCGCGTGCTGTACGAGCGTTCACTCGAGCGTGGCGGTTGGCTCGCCGGCATCGGCCACCGCTTCGCCCGCTACTGGACCAACCTGTACGCCCCTCAGTCGCACCCCACCACCGCAGCCCTCTAGGAAACGACCCGGAAAGGA
>DASYPG010000226.1:0-2806 GCA_036006885.1 Burkholderiales bacterium
TCGCGCGCGCCGATCTCGCCAAGGTGCTGAAGAACGCGCGCGCCAGCAACGAGGACCTCTCGGTGCTCGTGGGCGGAGACAAGAACGCGCGCTACGAGTCCGTGCTCCAGGTCATGGACGAGCTGCGCAAGCAGGGAATCACCAGGGTTGGCTTGCAGGTCCGGGTCCAACAATGAGTACGTTGACCTACTTCACGGCCCGGCCGGACTATGGGATGGGGCGCGCGTTTGCGCTCGCCTTCGCGGTACATGCGGTACTACTTGCGTTCATGGTCATAGGTGTGCGTATACAGAACCGGCCAGGGGACACGGTGACCGTGGAGCTGTGGGAACAGCCGCCGCCCCCGCCCCCGCCCGTGGTGGTGGCTCCCAAGCCGCCTCCGCCGAAGGTCGAGGCGCCCAAGCCCGAGCCCGAGCCCGAGGTCAAGAAGCCCGAGATCGTCGAGAAGGCGCCGCCGCCCAAACCGAAGCCCAAGCCCAAGCCGGAGGCCAAGGCCCCGCCGAAGGACGATATCGAGAAGCTGCTGATGCGCGAGCAGGTGGCGATGGAGCAGGAAAAACTCAACGAAGAGCGCCGCCGCGCTGAAGACGCTCGGCGCAAGGCGGAGTCGGAAAAGACCGCGCGCCAGCTCGCCTCCACCGCGCGCGACAAGGCGCTCGCCGAATATGTGAATCGCATTCGCGCCAAGGTCCGCCAGAACTGGATCCTGCCGCAGGACCTGCAGGGCAATCCGCAGTGCACTTTCCAGGTCGTGCAGCTACCCACCGGCGAGGTGATCGACGTCCGGCTTCTCAAGTCGAGCGGCAACGCAGCGTACGACGAAGCGGTGCATCGCGCGATCCTGAAATCCTCGCCGCTGCCGCCGCCGGCCTCCCGCGAGCAGTTCTACCGCGAGCTCGAACTTACCTTCCGGCCCCGAGACTAAGCCTGTGACTCGAACCAACAACACAAGAAGGATCCACCGTTTGGCCTTGCGCTGGCTCTGGCTGTCCGCAATCGGCCTCGTTCTCACCGCGCCCGGCGCGCGCGCGCAGCTCCAGATCGAGATCACGGGGGCGACCGAGAAGCGCACCCCCGTCGCCATCGCCCCCTTCGCCGGCGAGGCCGCGCTTGGACCGACGGCCATCACCGCGATCGTGCGCGCCGACCTTGAGCGCAGCGGCCTGTTCCGCGCGCTCGAGCTGCCCCCGCTCAACCCCACGCCGACCGAGGCCTCCACCGTCAACTATTCGGAGTGGCGCGCGCGCCTCGCCGACGCCCTGGTGGTGGGCTCGGTCTCGAGCCGGCCCGACGGACGCTTCGAGGTGCGCTTCCGGCTCCACGACACGGTAAAGCAGGCGGCCCTCGGCGGCATCGCCTACACGATGACCAAGGACCAGGTGCGGGCGACCGGCCACCGCATCGCCGACTTCGTCTACGAGAAGCTCACCGGCGACAAGGGGGTGTTCTCCACCCGCATCGCCTACGTGGTGAAGCGCGGCAACCGCTACGAGTTGCAGATCGCCGACGCCGACGGCGAGGGCGCGGAGACCGCGCTGGCCTCGTTCGAGCCGATCATTTCGCCCGCCTGGTCGCCCGACGGCCGGCGCCTCGCCTACGTGTCGTTCGAGAACAAGAAGCCGGTGGTCTACGTCCATTCGCTCCTCGACGGCAAGCGCAACGTGGCGGCGAACTTCAGGGGCTCCAACTCCGCCCCGGCCTGGGCTCCGGACGGCAAGACCCTCGCCGTGACCCTCTCGCGGGAGGGCGGCTCGCAGATCTTCCTGCTCAGTCCCGAGGGTGGCAACGTGAGGCGCATCACGACTTCGTCGGCGATCGACACCGAGCCGAGGTACTCGCCCGACGGAAAGTGGATTTATTTCACGTCCGACCGCGGCGGCACGCCGCAGATCTACCGCATGTCGCCCACCGGGGGGGAGCCGCAGCGCGTAACCTTCGAGGGCAGCTATAATGTGTCCCCGCGCCCTTCACCTGACGGCAAGTCGCTGGCGTACATCACGCGCAACAGCGGCAAGTTCCAGGTGGCGCTACAAGACCTAGCGAACAGGCAGGTGCAGATCATCACCGACAGCGACCGCGACGAGTCGCCGAGCTACGCTCCCAACGGCCGCATGATCCTGCTCGCCACCGTGATCGGCGGCCGCGGCCTGCTGTCGGCGGTTTCGGCCGACGGCCGCTTCAAACAACGACTTTCGGCAGCCACAGGCGGCGATGTGCGCGAGCCCGCCTGGGGGCCGTTCATCGAATAACCGACGCCATGCAGAAAGGAGACGCCATGCGCGCTTACTACACCCCGATAGCCATCGCATTCGCCGTCGCAGCGCTGATCGCCGGCTGCGGCACCACCCCCGAGGGCGGCGACGCCTCGCAGAGCGGAGCGCCGGTCACCGACGCCACCAAGAAGCCGGGCGCGCAGACCGGGCCGATCGCGAAGATCGACGTTACCAAGCCGGGCGCGGTCGGCGAGGCCGATCCGAGGCTCAAGGCCGGCGCGCTCGCGCAGCGCTCGATCTACTACGACTTAGACCAGTTCGACGTCAAGGATCAGTACCGCGGCCTGGTCGAAGCGCATGCCAAGTACCTGCGCGAGAATCCCGCGGCGAAGATCCTCATCCAGGGCAACACCGACGAGCGCGGCAGCCGCGAGTACAACGTGGGCCTCGGGCAGCGCCGCTCCGACGGCGTGAAGAAGATGCTGGTGCTGCTCGGCGCGCGCGACAACCAGATCGAGTCGGTGAGCCTGGGCGAGGAGAAGCCCCAGGCCGACGGCCACGACGAGTCGGCGTGGTCCAAGAACCGCCGCAGC
>DASYPG010000227.1:0-5698 GCA_036006885.1 Burkholderiales bacterium
GCGACCTGCGCCGGCGCCGGCATCATCGTCGGCGTAGTGACGCTCACCGGCCTGGGCCTCAAGTTCAGCTCGATCGTGCTCGCGTACGCCGGCGGCTCGCTGTTGCTCACGGCGGTCTATACCGCGCTCATCGTCTGGATCGTCGGCCTGGCCGTGCCGGTCACCGCGAGCTACATCATCTGCGCCGTGATCGCGGCCCCCGCGCTCATCGCGCTGAAGGTGCCCGAGTTCGCGGCGCACATGTTCATCTTCTATTACGCCGTGCTGTCCGAAGTTTCGCCGCCGACGGCGCTATCGCCCTTCGCCGCCGCCGCGATCACCGGCGGCGACCCGTACAAGACGACGCTGCAGTGCTGGAAGTACACCACCCCGGCCTTTCTGGTGCCGTTCTTCTTCGTGCTCGATCCCGAGGGCAGCGGGCTGCTTCTCACCGGATCGTTCAAGGCGCTGGCGGACGCCAACTGGGGGTCGATCGCAGTCATCACCTTCATCTCGGTGGTGAGCATCATGGCGCTGGTCACCGGCTTCCAGGGTTGGATGTACAGGAATGCCGGGTTCCTCGTAAGGTCCATGCTCATCAGCGCGGGGTTCCTGCTCGTCTACCCGGAGAGGTGGTCGCGCATCGCCGGCTTCGGCCTGATCCTGGTGTCGATGGCGGTGCAACTCCTCGGAAGGCGCCGTGCGCTCGCTTGAGACCGACATCCTCATCCTCGGTTCGGGCGGCGCCGGCCTCTTCGCCGCGCTGCACGCGCACAAGGCGGCGCCGCAGGCGGCGATTACCGTCGCGGTGAAGGGGCTGCTCGGCAAATGCGGCTGCACGCGCATGGTCCAGGGCGGCTACAACGTGGCGCTGGCGAAGGAAGACTCGGTCGAGCGCCACTTCATGGACACCATCGAGGGCGGCAAATGGCTGCCCGACCAGGACCTCGCCTGGATGCTGGTCACGCTCGCCGTGGAACGAATCCACGAGCTGGAAAACGAGCTGGGCTGCTTTTTCGACCGCAATCCGGACGGCACGGTGCACCAGAAGGCGTTCGCGGGCCAGACCTTCGACCGCACCGTGCACAAGGGCGACCTCACCGGCATCGAGATCATCAATCGCCTCGCCGAGCAGGTCTGGGCGCGCCGCATCCATCGTCTCGAGGAGCATCGCGCAGTCGAATTGATCAAATCCCGGGACGGCAACGCCATGGCCGGCGTGGTTTTCGTGGACATGAGAAATGGCGAATACGTCTTCGTCCGGGCGAAGGCCGTGCTGCTCGCGACCGGCGGCGGGCCGACGATGTACAAGTACCACACACCCTCGGGCGACAAGAGCTGCGACGGCCTGGCGATGGCGCTGCGCGCCGGGCTCTCGCTGCGCGACATGGAGATGGTGCAGTTCCACCCGACGGGGCTGCTCGCCGGGCCGCACACCCGCATGACGGGCACGGTCCTCGAGGAGGGGTTGCGCGGCTCCGGCGGTCATCTGCTGGACGGCGCGAAGCAGCGTTTCATGCCGCAGTACGACCGGCTCGCCGAGCGCGCGACGCGGGACGTGGTCTCGCGTGCCATGTATTCTGAGATCATCAAAAAGAATACGAGTCCGCACGGCGGGCTCTATATCGCGATGGCGCACCTGGGCCCGGAACGCGTGGCGCGCGAGTTCAAGGGCATGGTCGAGCGCTGCGCCGACTGCGGCTTCGACCTCGCCGGCGGCCTGGTGGAGGTCGTGCCGACCGCGCACTACATGATGGGCGGCGTCGAGTTCCGCGGCGACTGCAGCACTTCGCTCCCGGGGCTTTTCGTCGCCGGGGAGGATTCGGGCGGTGTGCACGGGGCGAACCGGCTGGGCGGGAACGGCGTCGCCAATTCCACGGTATTCGGCGCGGTCGCGGGCGACGTCATGGCGACCTGGGCGCGCGCACGCGGCTTCGAGACGCCCGATCCGGACGCGATTGACGCTGCCATGGCCGCGTGTGAAGCGCCATTCAAAAGAGCCGCGTCGAGGAATCTGGAACAGATTCGAGAGAAGCTCTACGACCTCATGTGGGAAAAGGTCGGCATCATCCGCGACGGCCCCGGCCTGGAGCAGGCGCGGCGCGAGCTGGCCGGCCTCGAAACGGAGCTCGATGCCAGCGGCCTCGGCGACCATAATCGGGCCTTCAACCTGACCTGGCACGACTGGATGAACCTGAAGAGCCTGGTTTCAGTCAGCCGCGCGATCACCGCCGCGGCGATCGCGCGCAAGGACTCGCGCGGCGCGCACTTCCGCTCCGAGCATCCCGAATCCGCACCGCTCGAGACCTCCACGTTCACCAGCATTTCCTCGCGGGAAGATGCATTGTCGGTCATGATGAAACCCGTGGCCTTCACCCGCGTGCGGCCCGGCCAGTCACTGCTCAAGCATGTGGCCTGAGGCCATCCAC
The DNA here is from genome assembly GCA_036006885.1 of Burkholderiales bacterium. Lineage (GTDB taxonomy): Bacteria > Pseudomonadota > Gammaproteobacteria > Burkholderiales > SG8-39 > SCGC-AG-212-J23. The sequence goes on from DASYPG010000227.1 coordinate 2,409, forward strand.
CGCGAGCTCACGGCGGCGAAGATTCGCCTGGTCGGCTACGTGCCCGACGCGGGCCACAAGCGCCTGATCGAGCTCTGCCAGGCGGACAGCTCGATGCGCGCCGTGGTGCTGAGCACGGAGGAGGAAGGGATCGGCCTCGCCGCCGGGGCCTGGCTCGGCGGCGAACGCAGCGTGCTGCTGATGCAGTCGAGCGGCGTGGGAAACGTCATCAACGTCCTCGGCACGATCAAGGAGTGCCGCTTCCCGCTGGTCACGATCGTCACCATGCGCGGCGAAGAGGGCGAGTTCAATCCGTGGCAGGTGCCGATGGGGCAGGCGACGCGCACGGTGCTCGAGGCGATGGGCACCGTGGTGCACCGCCCCGGCACGGCCGACGAGATCGCGCCGAGCGTGAGCGCGGCGCTGCGCCTCGCGTACAACAGCTACGCGTCCGTGGCAGTGCTGATTCCGCAGCGCGTGATCGGCATCAAGAGCTTCCAGGAGCAAACGGGCGAGTGACTCTCCACAGAAGAGAAGTCGTCGCGGAGCTCCTGAAGGAGCGAAGAGACCTTCTAGTCATTGCGGGTCTCGGCTCGACCGCGTGGGACATAACCGCGGCGGGCGATTCGCCGCTCGGCTTTCCGCTGTGGGGCGCGATGGGCCAGGCGGCGATGATGGGCCTCGGGCTCGCGCTCGCGCAGCCACGCCGCCGCGTGCTCGTCATCACCGGCGACGGCGAGATGCTGATGGGCCTGGGATCGCTCGCCACCATCGGCGTGCAGCGGCCGACGAACCTGAGCATCGTGGTGATCGACAACGAGCGCTACGGCGAGACCGGCATGCAGACCACGCACACTGCGCACGGCATCGATCTCGAGGCTGTCGCTCGCGGCTGCGGCATGAAGATCTGTCCTTTTGAAAGCCTGCGGCAAGCGATTCACGCTCAACCCGGGCCGAACTTTGCCGCCGTGAAGGTCGCTGCCGAGAAGCTCCCGCTCGCGCTGCCGCCGCGCGAAGGCGCGCTCCTCAAGGCGCGGTTTCGGCGCGCCTTGCTCGGACCTGAAGCCGACTCGGTCTAGCCGACGTGCTTCTCGAAGAACTCTAGGGTGCGTTGCCGCGCCTGCTTCGCGGCGGGCGCGTTATAGGAGCCGCGGTGGTCGCAGTTGAAGCCGTGGTCGGCCGAGTAGATGAAGATCTGGTGCTGCGGATACTTCTCGGCCAGCTTCTTCACGCCGTCGACCGCAATGTGCTGGTCCTTGTCGCCGAAGTGACCCATCAGGGGCACTTTCGGGGCGAGGCCGGTGTGGTCCAGGATCCCGCCGCCGTAGTAGGGCACCGCCGCCGAGAGACCCGAGATCTTGTTCGCGGCAAGCCAGGTGACGAAGCCGCCCCAGCAGTACCCCACGATGCCGACCTTGCCGGCGCCAGAAGCGGCTTTGACCGCGGCTTCGGCGTCCATGACCGCCATTTCGTTTGCGACCTTGCCGCGGATCTCGCGGCCCTTGGCGATGTCGTCGGGCGTGTAGCCGAGGTCGACGTTCTTCTGCACGCGGTCGAAGAGCGCCGGCGCGATCGCGAGGTAACCGTCGGCGGCGTAGCCGTCGGCGACCTGCTTGATGTGGCTGTTCACCCCGAAGATCTCCTGGATCACGACGATGCCGCCGCGGGGCTTGCCGGAGGGTTCCGCCCGGTAGGCGGAAAGCTTGTGGCCGTCGGATGCAGTGAGCTCCATCATCTTGCCCATGGGGGCCTCCTTTTGAAATGAATTTAGAATCATCCCTGTGAAGAAGACGACGCAAGAACTGTTTCGACTCGGCTGCACCGCGCTGGAGCGCGCCGGGGCGCATGCCGCCATGGCGCAGGCCGCGGCGAGGCACCTCGTGCAGGCCGAGGCTCAGGGGCTGCCCACGCACGGCATGTCGCGCGTGCCCTTCTACTGCTCGATGCTGCGCAACGGCCGCGCCGACGGCACGGCGCAGCCCGCGATGGTAAGCGATCGCGCAGGCGCCTGCCTGATCGACAATCGCGACGGCCTGCCGTACGTGTCGGTGGAATGGGCGGTGGCCGAGGTGATCCAGCGCGCGCGCCGCAACGGCATCGCCTTCGCCGGCATCCGCAACAGCGCCCACGTCGGCGTCCTCGGCATCCATTTGCTTTCGGTGGCCGAAGCGGGTCTCGTCGGCTTCGCCTTCACCAACTCGCCGGCGGCGATTCCCGCCTGGGGCGGAAAAAAAGCGCTCTTCGGCACCAACCCGGTCGGCGCGGCGTTCCCACGGCGCGGTGCGGACCCCATCGTGATCGACCTCGCGCTCACCACGGTGGTCCGCGGACGCATCATGATGGCGATGCGAAAGGGCGAGCGCATCCCGGAGGGATGGGCGCTCGACCGGCACGGCAAGCCGACCACCGATCCGAAGGAAGCCATCGAGCAAGGCAGCCTGTTCCCGATCGGCGGCGCGAAAGGCGCGATGCTCGCGCTGATGTTCGAGCTCATCTGCGCCTCGCTCACCGGCGCCGCCATCGGCCCCGAGGCGGACTCGTTCTTCTCGGAGCAGGGCAACAAGCCGCGCACCGGGCAGGCGTTCATCGCCATCGACCCCGGCGCCCTCGCGGGCAGCGAGAAGTTCGCCGAGCGCGTCGAGACCGTCGTTTCCACGATGCTCTCGGACCCGGAAGTGCGCCTGCCTGGCGCCCGGCGCTTCGCCGCCGAGCGCGCCTCGCAGGCTGGCATCGAAGTGCCCGACGACCTCCTCGCCCAGATCGAGAAGCTGTGTTCGACGTAATCGTCGCTTTTCCGTGGATGAAGGTAGCGGTGAAGACGCGCGACGAGCGGGTCGCGGAGATCAGGTATTTGCCCCCTTCAGCGCCAGTCGAAGAGCCAAAAAATCCGCTTGCAGAGCGCGCTGCGCGCCAGCTCGAGCGCTATCTCGCGGATCCCGACGCCGGATTCGATTTTCCGCTCCTTATCGAAGGCACGCCCTTCCAGCGGCGCCTGTGGGACGCGTTGTGCGGAATCCCGCGCGGCAAGACGCTCACCTATGGAGCGCTCGCGAAGCGCCTGGAGGCCGAGCCGCGCGCGGTCGGCCAGGCCTGCGGCGACAACCGGCTGCCGATCGTCATTCCCTGCCACCGCGTGGTCGCCGCCGACGGCATCGGCGGCTTCGCGCACTCGACCCGCGGCTATCTGGTCGAGGCGAAGCGCTGGCTCCTCGCGCACGAGCGCGCGGCCGACGTCTTCGAGCTCGAACCTTGAACCAGGGCGACACGCGGTTGCTCGACGCGTTCTGCGACGCGCTGTGGCTGGAGGACGG
>DASYPG010000228.1:0-4975 GCA_036006885.1 Burkholderiales bacterium
TTTCGGCGCACCGAGATCTATGCGACGCCGTGCTTCTTGAACCAGGCCAGCATGCGCTTCCAGCCGTCGTCGGCCGCGTCCTTGCGGTAGCTCGGCCGGTAGTCGGCGTTGAAGCCGTGCGGCGTGTCGGGATAGACGTGGATCGTCGAGTCCTTCGCCTTCTTGTTGCTGGAGGCCTTCAGGGCGGCCGAGAGTTTGTCCACCTGCTCCTGCGGGATGCCCTGGTCGGCGCCGCCGTAGAGGCCGACCGGCTCGGCGCTGACCGCGAAACCGGCGGCGAGGCACGCTGCAACGAAGCCGCGGCGGCCGACCCGCACGTCGGGCACGAGGCTGTTCAGGTCGGTGTCACGCAAGTCTCTGCGGGTATCTTCCATGAGGCCTCCTTTAGGGGTGGCTTCGCTCAACAATCCAAAACGTCAGGCCGGCGCTTCCAAGTCTCGGTGGCCGATTCGAAGGCCGCTGCAAGCTGCAGCAGCGAGAAGTCGGCTCGATATCGTCCGACGATCTGGATGCCGACGGGTAACGGCGGGTCATCCGCCGTAAACCCCGCCGGCACCGAAATCGCCGGGTGGCTCGTGATGGTGATGTAGTAGCAGCTCTTCATCCAGTCGAGATAGTTGTCGAGCTTCACGCCCGCGATCTCGCGCGGCCATTCCGTCTCCACGGGGTAGGGCGGGAGCTGGTTCACGGGGCAGACGAGGAACTCGTACTTCTCGAGGAAGGCGCGCATGCGCTGATAGAGCTGCGAGCGAAGCGCGGTGGCGCGCGCGACCTGCTCCGGCGTGAGGCGCATGCCCTGCTCGACGTTCCACTGCACCGTGTCCTTCAGGTCGTTGCGCCGCGTGCGGTAGAACTCGCCGTAGGACTGCAGGAAGCCGAGCGCGCGCAGCGTCTCGAACGCTTCGGTGGCACCGGAGAAATCGGGCTCCGTCTCCTCGACTATGCAACCGAGGTCCTCGAAGACCTGCTTTTGCCCTTTCACAACTGAAAGAACCTTGGGATCGAACGGCAAACCCCCGAGGTCGCGGCTCCATGCGATTCTGGTTTTCCTGAAATTCCTCTTCAGCGGTTTGAGAAACACCGAGCCCGCCTCCGCAATCGAGACCGGCGAACGCAGATCCGGTCCCGCCATCGCGGCAAGCAGGAACGCCGTGTCCTCCACCGTACGTCCCATCGGCCCGAGCACGCCGAGCGTGTTCCAGGCATTCGGCGCGGGCCAGGCCGGCACGCGCCCCGGCGTCGGCCGCAAGCCGACCACGTTGCAGTAGTTGCCGGGATTCCTCAGGCTCGCGGCGAGATCGCCGCCGTCGGCGAAGGGCAGCATGCCGCAGGCGACCGCCACCGCGGCGCCGCCGGAGGAGCCGCCGCAGGTCTTCGACGGGTCGTACGGATTCTTCGTCGCCCCGAACAGCGAATTGAACGTCTGGCTGCCCGCCGCGAACTCCGGCAGGTTGGTCTTGCCGAGCGTGATCGCGCCCGCCGCGGAGAGGCGGTCGACGAGCAGATGGTTTTCCTCTGGAATATTTTTTTCAAAAATAGGGGAGCCGAAGGTCGTTCGGATCCCCTTCGTCTGCACGTTGTCCTTGTAGGCGATCGGCAGCCCGGCGAGCGGACCGCGGGGCGCCTTGCTCCGGTCGAGCGCCCTGGCGGCCTTGAGCGCCTGCTCCGGCAGGAAGGTGACGATGGCGTTCACCCCGGGGTTCACGCGCTCGATGCGCTGGATGAAGGCCCGCATCAGCTCGGTGGCCGACAATTTTCTTTTCTTCAGAAGAAGCGCGAGCTGGCGCGCCGGAGTAAAGCAGAGCTCTTCTGTCCCCTCATCCATCCCGTTAGTCACATCAGGACGATATCAAACTGCTCCGGCGAGTAGCTCGACTCGACCTGCATCGAGATCGGCTTGCCGATGAAGTCGGAGAGCATCGCGACCGAGGCCGATTCCTCCTCGTGGAAGAGATCGATCACGGGCTGCGAGGCGAGCACGCGGTATTCGCGCGCGTTGAAGGCGCGCGCCTCGCGCAGGATCTCGCGCAGGATCTCGTAGCACACCGTGTGAGCCGTCTTCACCTCGCCGCGGCCGTCGCAGGTGGGGCAGGGCTGGCACAGGACGTGGGCGAGCGACTCGCGCGTGCGCTTGCGCGTCATCTCGACCAGCCCTAGCGCGGTGAATCCGTTGACGCTCATGCGGGTGCGGTCGCGCGCCAGCGCGCGCTTGAACTCCTCCAGCACCGCGCCGCGGTGCTCCTGGCTTTCCATGTCGATGAAGTCGACGACGATGATGCCGCCCAAATTGCGCAGGCGAAGCTGGCGCGCGATCGACTGCGCGGCCTCGAGGTTGGTCTTGAAGATGGTATCGTCGAAGTTGCGGCTGCCGACGAAGCCGCCGGTGTTGACGTCGATCGTCGTCATCGCCTCGGTCTGGTCGATGATCAGGTAGCCGCCGGACTTGAGATCCACCCGGCGCGACAGCGCCTTCTCGATCTCGGTCTCGATGTTGTAGAGCTCGAAGAGCGGCCGCTCGCCGGTGTAGTGCTCGAGCTTGCCGTGCACCTGCGTCATGTAGTTCTGCGCGAAGGCGGCGAGCTTCTGGTAGTTCTCGCGCGAGTCGATCAGCACCCGGACGGTCTGAGAGGTCACCATGTCGCGCATTACGCGCTGCGCGAGCGAGAGGTCCTGGTACAGGAGCTGCGGCGGGTCGGCTCCCTGCGAACGCTCGCGGATCACGCTCCAGAGGTGGCGCAGGTAGTCGAGGTCGGCGCGCAGCTCTTCCTCGCTCGCGCTTTCGGCGAGCGTGCGCACGATGAAGCCGCCTTTCTCGTCGGCCGGCAGCAGTTCCTTGAGGCGGTCGCGCAGCGCCTGGCGGCCGCTCTCGTCCTCGATCTTCTGCGAGATGCCGATGTGGGGGTCGTTGGGCAGATAGACGAGGAGGCGCCCGGCAATCGAGATCTGCGTGGACAGGCGCGCGCCCTTCGAGCCGATCGGATCCTTCACCACCTGCACCAGCAGCGGCTCGCCCTCGGCGAGGATGCGCTCGATCGGCTTCGCCGGCTCGCCGCTGATCGCCTTCCTGTACTGCCAGATATCGGCGACGTGGAGGAAGGCGGCGCGCTCGAGGCCGATTTCGAGGAACGCCGACTGCATCCCGGGGAGCACGCGCGCGACGCGTCCCATGTAGATGTTCCCGACCAGGCCGCGGCTCGCGCTGCGCTCGATCAGGAGCTCCTGCACCACTCCCGAGCCTGTGACCGCTACGCGTGTTTCCTGCGGGGTGACATTAATAAGAATTTCTTCGGTCACGCAGTTTGTCGAGGAGCTGGCCAGTCTCGAAGAGCGGCAGCCCCATGACGCCCGAGTAGCTGCCGCGCAGCTCCATGATAAACCGCCCAGCGCGCCCCTGGATGGCATACGCGCCGGCCTTGTCGTCGCATTCGCCCGTGGCGACGTACTGCGCGATCTCCTCGGGGCTGAGCTGCTTGAACTGGACCTCCGAGCGCGACACCGCGGAGTCGATGCGCTCGTCGCGCATCAGCGCCACGGCGGTGAAGACGTCGTGCCGGCGGCCGGAGAGCGCGGCGAGCATCTCGGCGGCCTCCTTGCGGTCGGCCGGCTTGCCGAGGATGCCGCCGTCGAGCGCCACGGTGGTGTCCGCGGAGAGCACCGGCGCGAACGGCAGGTTGCGCAGGCGCAGCAGTCGCCAGCCGGCCTGCGCCTTGGCGCGCGCCACGCGCTCGACGTAGGTGTCGGGCGGCTCGTTCGCCGCGATGGACTCGTCGACGTCGGGCGGCGAGTCCGGCCGGCTGCGGAAGAGCAGCAGGTGATAGCGCACGCCGATCTGCGCGAGGAGCTCCCGCCGGCGGGGGCTGCGCGATGCGAGATAGATGCCGCGATCCAGCGGGCCGATCATGACCCGAGTTTACTATTCCCGGTGATAGGGATGCCCGGTAAGAAGACTCGCCGCGCGATATAACTGTTCGAGCAGCAGCACCTGCGCGAGCGCGTGCGGCAGCGTGAAGGATGACACACGCAGCACCAGCGCGGCCTGCGTTTTGACTTGCGCGGAGAGGCCGTCGGGGCCGCCGATGACGAACGCGGTCTCGCTCTTCAGCAGCTCGGCGAACTGGCGGGTCGTGTAGTCGCGGCCGCGCTCGTCCAGGGCAATCACACGGACGCCTTTGGGAAGCGAGGCGGCCAGCCGCTTCTCGTCCTTCACCGCGACCCGCGACACCTCGTAGCCCTTCGGCATGCGGCGGGCATATTCCGCACAGGCCTCCTCGGCCCAGCCGGACAGCCTAGCGCTTACCGCGAGTACGCTTAGCCTTGGCACGCGGCTTCTTCCCCGGCGCCTTCACCCGGTTGACGAGGCGTACGGTCTTCCCGCCCCAGACTTCCTCGAGATTGTAGAAGTCGCGCACCGCGGGATGCATGATGTGCACGACCACGTCGCCGAGGTCGACCAGCACCCAGTCGCCCGATTTTTCGCCTTCGACGCCGTACACGCGCGAGCCTAGCTCGCGGATGCGCTCCTGCACCCGGTCCGCGAGCGCTCTGACTTGCCGATTGGAGTCGCCGCTCGCGATCACCACGCGCTCGAACATCGAGGGCATGCGCGCCGTGTTGAACACGATGATGTCGCGGCCCTTGACGTCCTCGAGCGCTTCGACCACGGCGCGCTGCTTGGCGCGGATATCCATCAGGTGTAGAGGCGGTGGCGGGCGATATAGCTCGCCACTGCCGGCGGCACCAGGTCGTGGAGGTCTTCGCCGCGCTTCGCGCGCGCGCGGATCTGGCTTGCCGAGATGGGCATCGGGTCCATCGGAATCAGATTCACCTTCCCGTTCAGCGCCACTCCGGGGCGGCCGAATACGCCGATCCTCACGAGGCGCCTCACCTCGTCGGGCCGCTGCCAGCTGTCGAGCTTCGCGTACTGGTCGGCGCCCATCAGGAGATACAGCTCAACGCCGCCGAATTCGCCGCGCAG
>DASYPG010000229.1:0-13894 GCA_036006885.1 Burkholderiales bacterium
CGACTGCCGGGTCATTGCGCTGCACGTGCCGCTGCTCGAGGCGCAGCGTCATCTGGTGCTTTGCCCAGCCGGGAGCTGAGGTGGCTCGCGCGCTCGCGGTGGTGAACCAGAAAGGCGGCGTGGGCAAGACCACCACCAGCGTCAACCTGGCGGCAGCGCTCGCTCAGGCCGAGCGCCGAGTGCTGCTGGTCGACCTGGACCCACAGGGCAATGCGACCATGGGCAGCGGCGTCGACAAGCGCAATCTCGCCCGCACGGTCTACCACCTGCTCCTGGGCCTGGCGGAGTTGCAGGGAGTGCGCATTCGCGTCGAGCGTGGCGGCTTCGATCTGCTTCCCGCGAATCGCGACCTCGCGGGGGCGGAAATCGAGCTGGTGGACCTCGGCGGGCGCGAAACACGGCTCAAGGATGCGCTGGGGCGGGTCGACGCGGAATACGACTTCGTGCTCATCGATTGCCCGCCGTCGCTCAGCCTGCTCACGGTGAACGCGCTCACCGCGGCGCAGCGGGTGCTCATTCCGATGCAATGCGAGTACTACGCGCTCGAGGGGCTGTCCGACCTCGTCGCCACGATCAAGCGCGTGCGCGCGAACCTCAATCCGCAGCTCGAAATTGCGGGCCTGCTGCGTACCATGTACGACCCCAGGAACACACTATCGCAGCACGTATCGCAGCAGCTCGAGCAGCACTTCGGCGACAAGGTGTATCGCACCTTGGTGCCGCGCAACGTGCGGCTTGCGGAAGCGCCGAGCTACGGCGTGCCGGCGGTGCTGTGGGACGCGGCCTCCAAGGGGGCGCAGGCCTATCTCGCGCTGGCCGCGGAAATTCTCGCTCAGGGACAAGCCGCATGATGAAACCGAAGGGACTAGGCCGCGGCCTCGATGCGCTGCTCGGGTCGGACACCGCGGCGCCGCGCGAGACGCTGGCCACGCTTCCGGTCGCGCGTATCCGTCCGGGGAAATACCAGCCGCGCACCAGGATGGACCAGCAGGCGCTCGCGGAGCTCGCCGCATCGATCCGCACGCAGGGCCTGATGCAGCCGCTGCTCGTCCGGCCCGTGGACCGGGAGCGCTACGAACTTATCGCGGGCGAGCGCCGGTGGCGCGCGGCGCAGATGGCCGGACTCGAGGAAGTGCCGGTGCTGGTGCGCGATGTGCCCGACGAAGCGGCGCTCGCGCTTTCTCTCATCGAGAACATCCAGCGCGAGAACCTCAATCCGATGGAGGAGGCGGCGGGAATCCAGCGGCTGATCGACGAGTTCAAGATGACCCACGAGCAGGCGGCCGACGCGGTCGGGCGCTCGCGCACCGCTACCACGAACCTGCTGCGGCTGCTCAAGCTCGCGCGGCCGGTGCAGGAAATGCTGTTGGAAGGCGCGCTCGACATGGGACACGCGCGCGCGCTGCTGGCGCTCGATCCCGCGCGCCAGATCGAGGCTGCGCACCGCATCGCCGCGAAGGGTCTCTCGGTGCGCGAGGCGGAGTCCCTGGCGCAATCGAGCGTGCGCGGCAAGTCGGCTCAAAGAGGCGCGGTCAAGCGCGACCGCGACCTCGAGCGGCTGGAAGATGAGCTATCCGCGAGTCTCGGCACCACGGTCGAGATCCATGCCGCGAAGAAGGGCCGCGGCAAGCTGCTCGTTCACTATTCGAGCCTCGACCACCTCGACCAGCTGCTCAAAAAGCTGCGCTGATGCGCTATACTCCGCAGGCTTTGCCGGGCGCGAAGTGAACCAACGCCATGCTTCGCGCCCTGCGCAGGCCGATCCGCGTCGTTCTCATGTGGCAGGTCGCAGCCACGGCCCTGATGGCCCTGGTTGCGGGGCTGGTGGCCGACATGGCGAGTGCACTATCGGCGGCCGCCGGCGGCGGCGTCAGCATCTTCGCCGGCTTGGCGTCCGCGTTGGTGGCTTCGCTGAGCAGCGCGCAGTCAGCAGGGGGGGTTCTCGCTGGCGCGCTGAGGGCGGAAGCAGTGAAGCTCGGCCTCGCGTTGCTCCTGCTGTGGCTCGTGCTCGCGAACTACGAACAGGCGGTGGTTGCCGTCCTGCTCGGCGCGTTCGTCGCGACGATGCTGATATTTTCGATGGCGTTCTTCGTGCGCGAGTACTGACGCATCCCGGCATGGCACCTTGGTCCAATTTGATCGCTCCGCCTACAGGCGTATGGTCCGCATCAGCACGTACTGAAGTAACTCACGATGGCCGCCGGTAACGAACTCACTGCTTCGGAGTACATCCAGCATCACCTGAGCTTCTTCAACAAGCCGTTCGGCGAGGGCGGCTTCTGGTCGCTCAACGTTGATTCGATCGCCGTGTCGATCCTCCTCGGCCTCGTCGGCATGGGGCTCATATGGTGGGTGGTGCGCGGCGCGACCTCCGGCGTGCCGACCAAGCGCCAGGCCTTCGTCGAGCTGCTGATCGATTTCGTCGACCAGCAGGCGAAGGGCATCTTCCAGCAAGGCGACCGCCACCGCTTCATCGCGCCTCTTGCCCTCACGGTCTTCGTGTGGGTGCTGCTGATGAACGCCATGGATTTTCTGCCCGCCGACTGGGTCGGCCTGCTGACCGACCACATCTCGGAGCACGGTTTCAAGTACGTGCCTACCGCCGACGTCAATACGACCTTCGCCCTCTCCATTTCAGTTCTCGTCCTGACCATCTTCTTCTCGATCGCCGTCAAAGGCGTCGGCGGATGGCTGCACGAGCTTTTCTTCGCGCCCTTCGGCTCCCACCCGCTTTTGATCCCCGCCAACTTTCTCTTCCAGATGGTCGAATACATCTCGAAGACCCTGTCGCACTCGCTGCGTCTGTTCGGAAACATGTACGCGGGCGAGATCCTGTTCCTGCTCCTGTGGCTATGGGCTGCGAACAGCTTTCAAGGCGATTTCGGGGTGGGCTGGCTCGCATCGGTCGTCCTCGGACTGGGCTGGGCCATCTTCCACATCCTGATCGTCGTGCTCCAGGCCTATATCTTCATGATGCTCACCATCGTGTACGTCTCGATGGCGCACGAGCACCACTGACTTCAACTACCCCGTTCAAGAAAGGAATAAACGTCCAATGGAAAAACTTCAGATGCTGGCGATGGTCCAGGCCTACACCGGTATCGGCGTCGGCCTGATGATCGGTCTGGGCGCGGCCGGCGCTTGCATCGGCGTCGGCATCATGTGCAGCCGCTTCCTGGAGGCCGCGGCGCGCCAGCCGGAGCTGACCAACTCGCTCCAGGGCAAGGTGTTCCTGCTGCTGGGCCTGATCGATGCGTCGTTCATCATCGGCCTGGGCATCGCAATGTTCTTCGCCTTCGCCAATCCGCTCGCCACCGCATTCCGCTAGGCATCGGGTCGAGGTCCCATGAACATCACCGCGACACTGTTTGCGCAGGCGGCCGTATTCGCCCTGTTTATCGCCTTCACCGTGAAGTTCATCTGGCCCTACATGCTGCGCGCGATCGAGGCGCGGCAGAAGACCATCGCCGACGGCCTGGCCGCGGCGGAGCAGGGGCGCCGGTCGCTCGAGACCTCAACGAGGCAGGCCGAGGATTCGCTCGCACAGGCGCGCGGCCGCGTCGCCGAGATCCTGTCGCAGGCCGAAAAGCGCGCCGCGCAGCTGATCGATGAGGCGCGCAACGCAGCTAAGGAAGAAGGCGGCCGGGAAATGGCCGCGGCCAAGGCCGAGATCGCCCAGGAGCTGACGCGCGCGCGCGAGCAGCTGCGCGACCACGTGGCCTCGCTCGCCGTCGCGGGCGCGGAGAAGATCCTGCGTCGCGAGATCGACGCGCGCGCCCACGCGGATCTCCTCGAAACTATCAAGCGCCAGCTTTAATGGCCGAGCCTAGCACCGTCGCACGCCCCTACGCTGAAGCGGCCTTCAAGCTCGCCGACGCCGATAACACCCTCGGCAAGTGGTCCGAGATGCTGCGCGCGCTCGCGCTGGTCGCCGCCGACGAGCGCGTGCGCCAAGCCATTTCCGACCCCAATCGGTCCGGCGCGCAGGTGGCGGGAATGTTCATCGCCATTCTTTCCGGCAAGCTCGACGGCGCGGGCCAGAACTTCGTGCGGGTGCTTGCCGACAACGGCCGGCTCGAGCTGCTGCCCGAGATCCACGCCCAGTTCGAGGCGCTGAAGGACGAACGCGAAGGCGTGGTCGAGGCGCAGGTGCATTCGGCCTTCGAGCTCTCCCAAGGCCAGCTTGCCGACCTGCAGCAGCGCCTCGAGAAGCGCACCGGGCGCAAGGTGCGAACGCAGGTCCACGTCGACCGGGAGCTCATCGGCGGCGTGAAGCTGGTGCTCGGCGACAAGGTGATCGACGCTTCGGCGCGCGCCCAGCTTGCCGCGCTCGAAACCGCACTCAAGGCATAGAAGCAGGACGCTTAAGGAGCTTTCATGCAACTCAATCCGTCCGAGATCTCGGAACTCATCAAGAGCCGTATCCAGAACCTCGACGCCGGCGCGCACATGCGCACGCAGGGAACGGTGGTGTCGGTGACCGACGGCATCTGCCGCATCCACGGCCTTTCGGACGTGATGCAGGGCGAGATGCTGGAATTCCCGAAGAACACCTTCGGCCTGGCGCTCAACCTCGAGCGCGACTCGGTCGGAGCGGTGATCTTGGGCGAGTACCAGCAAATCACCGAGGGCGACACGGTCAAGACCACCGGCAAGATCCTTTCGGTGCCGATCGGTCCGGAATTGCTCGGGCGCGTGGTCAACTCGCTCGGGCAGCCGATCGACGGCAAGGGCCCGATCAATGCCAAGGAAACCGACGTCATCGAGAAGGTCGCGCCCGGCGTAGTCTGGAGGAAGTCGGTGTCGCAGCCGGTGCAGACCGGGCTCAAGGCGATCGACTCCATGGTGCCGGTCGGCCGCGGCCAGCGCGAGCTCATCATCGGCGACCGCCAGACCGGCAAGACCGCGGTGGCGGTCGACACCATCATCAACCAGAAGGGCAAGGACCTCTTCTGCGTCTACGTCGCAATCGGGCAGAAAGCTTCGACCATCGTTAACGTGGTGCGCAAGCTCGAAGAGCACGGCGCGATGGCGTACACCATCATCGTGGCGGCCCCGGCCTCCGAGTCCGCCGCCATGCAGTACATCGCGCCCTATTCGGGCTGCACCATGGGCGAATACTTCCGCGACCGCGGCCAGGACGCGCTCATCATCTACGACGACCTCACCAAGCAGGCGTGGGCGTACCGGCAGGTGTCGCTGCTGCTGCGCCGGCCGCCGGGGCGCGAGGCCTACCCGGGCGATGTGTTCTACCTGCACTCGCGCCTGCTCGAGCGCGGCGCGCGCGTGAACGAGGAGTACGTCGAGCGCTTCACCAAGGGAAAGGTGAAGGGCAAGACCGGCTCGCTCACCGCGCTGCCGATCATCGAGACGCAGGCGGGCGACGTCACCGCGTTCGTGCCCACCAACGTGATCTCGATCACCGACGGTCAGATCTTCCTCGAGACCGATCTGTTCAACGCCGGCATCCGCCCCGCCATCAACGCGGGCATCTCGGTGTCGCGGGTCGGCGGCGCGGCGCAGACCAAGATCATGAAGAGGAAGGACACCGGCGGCGGCGTACGTCTCGCGCTCGCGCAGTACCGCGAGCTCGCCGCGTTTGCGCAGTTCGCCTCCGACCTCGACCAGGCGACGCGCAGGCAGCTCGAGCGTGGCCGCATGGTTACCGAGCTCATGAAGCAGGCGCAGTACCAGCCGCTGCAGGTAGGGGAGATGGCGCTTACGCTGTTCTCGGTGAACAACGGCTACTTCGACGACATCGACGTCAAGAAGGCGCTCGCCGCCGAGAAGTCGATGCGCGACTACGTCAAGGGGAAGTACGCCGCGCTGGCGAAGAACATGGAGGAAAAAAAGGACCTCTCCGCGGACGACGAGAAGGCGCTGAAGGCCGCCCTCGAGGACTGGAAAAAGAACGCCACCTTCTAGCCATGCCTGGTACCAAAGAAATCAGAATGAAGATCCGGAGTGTGCAGAACACCCGGAAGATCACCAAGGCGATGGAGATGGTCGCTGCCTCGAAGATGAGGAAGGCGCAGGAGCGCATGCGCCACGCGCGCCCGTACGGCGAGAAGATCCGCACCGTCGCGTCGCACATCTCGCACGCCAACCCGGAGTATCGCCATCCGTTCCTGGTCGACCGCGACTCGGTGAAGCGCGTGGGCATCATCGTGGTGACGACCGACAAGGGCCTGTGCGGCGGGCTCAACACTAACCTGCTGCGCATGGTATTGAGCGAGTACAAGGCGTGGCAGGCACAGGGCGAGGAAATCGACGTGTGCGCGCTCGGAGCGAGGGGCGTCGGCTTCATGCAGCGCCTCGGCGCGAACATCGTGTCGCAGGCGGTTCAGCTCGGCGACTACCCGCACATGGAACGGCTGATCGGCGCGGTCAAGGTGATGCTCGACGGCTACATGTCCGACCGCTTCGACCGCCTGATGATCGCCTACAACCGCTTCATCAACACCATGAGGCAGGAGCCCGTAGTCGAGCAGCTCCTGCCGCTTTCGGGCGAGCGTCTGGGCGCCCCCGAAACGGTGTGGGACTACATCTACGAGCCCGAGGCGCGCGCGGTGCTCGACCAGGTCATGACGCGCTACATCGAGGCGCTGATCTACCAGGCGATGGCCGAGAACATGGCCTCCGAGCAGTCCGCCCGCATGGTGGCGATGAAGGCCGCGTCGGACAACGCGGAGAGCGTGATCGACGAGCTGACGCTCATCTACAACAAGAACCGCCAGGCCGCGATCACCAAGGAAATTTCAGAAATCGTAGGCGGCGCCGCCGCCGTCTAGTGGATAAAGACTAAGAGGCAGGAAAGAGATCATGTCACAAGCTCAGGCATCCGGAACCATAGTGCAGTGCATCGGCGCGGTGATCGACATCCAGTTTCCGCGCGAGGCGCTGCCGAAGGTCTACGACGCGCTGCTGCTCGAGGACTCGGGAGAGAAGAGCTTCGCGGAAAAGGGACTCACGTTCGAGGTCGAGCAGCAGCTCGGCGATGGCGTCGTGCGCTGCATCACCATGGGTTCGGCCGACGGCCTGCGCCGCGGCATGAAGGTGAAGAACACCGGACAGCCGATCTCGGTGCCGGTCGGCAAGGGCACGCTCGGGCGCATCATGGACGTGCTGGGGCGGCCGATCGACGAGGGCGGCCCGATCAAGGGCGAGGCGCGCCGCTCGATCCACCAGGCGGCGCCCAAGTTCGACGAGCTCTCGCCCTCGGTGGAGCTGCTCGAGACCGGCATCAAGGTGATCGACCTCATCTGCCCGTTCGCCAAGGGCGGCAAGATCGGCCTCTTCGGCGGCGCCGGCGTGGGCAAGACCGTGACGATGCTCGAGCTCATCAACAACATCGCTACCAAGCACGGCGGCCAGTCGGTGTTCGCCGGCGTGGGCGAGAGAACGCGCGAAGGCAACGACTTCTACCACGAGATGATCGAAGCGGAGGTCATCAAGCTCGACAACCTCGAGGAGTCCAAGGTTTCGATGGTGTTCGGCCAGATGAACGAGCCGCCGGGCAACCGCCTGCGCGTCGGGTTGAGCGGCCTCACGATGGCCGAAGCGTTCCGCGACGAGGGCCGCGACATCCTGCTCTTCATCGACAACATCTACCGCTTCACGCTCGCCGGCACCGAGGTCTCGGCGCTGCTCGGCCGCATGCCCTCGGCGGTGGGCTACCAGCCGACGCTTGCCGAAGAGATGGGCAAGCTCCAGGAGCGCATCACCTCCACCAAGACCGGCTCCATCACGTCCATCCAGGCGGTGTACGTGCCCGCCGACGACCTGACCGACCCGAGCCCGGCCACCACGTTCGGCCACCTCGACGCGACCGTGGTGCTGTCGCGCGACATCGCCGCGCTCGGCATCTATCCGGCGGTCGACCCGCTCGACTCCACCTCGCGGCAGGTCGATCCGAACACCATCGGTGAGGACCACTACAACACCACGCGCGCGGTGCAGGCCACCCTGCAGCGCTACAAGGAGTTGCGCGACATCATCGCAATCCTCGGCATGGACGAGCTGTCACCCGAGGACAAGCTGGCGGTGGCGCGAGCGCGCAAGATCCAGCGCTTCCTGTCGCAGCCTTTCACGGTGGCGCAGAACTTCACCGGCACGCCCGGCAAGTACGTCTCGCTCAAGGACGCGATCAAGGGCTTCAAGATGATCGTGAACGGCGAATGCGACGCGCTTCCCGAGCAAGCGTTCTACATGGTGGGGACGATCGAGGAAGCGATCGCTAAGGCCGAACAGCTGCAGGAACCCGGCGACAAGCAGGCCACGGAAGGCAAGAAGGAAGCCGGAGGCAAGAAGTAGTGGCTGCCACGATCCACGTAGACGTGGTGAGCGCCGAGGAGTCGATCTTCTCCGGCGAGGCCGAGTTCGTCGTGCTTCCCGGAGAGGCGGGCGAACTTGGCATCTACCCGCGACATACTCCGCTGATTACGCGGATCCGGCCCGGGGCGGTGCGCATCGTGCCGGCCGGCGGCGGCGAAGAGCAACTGATCTTCGTGAACGGCGGAATCATCGAGGTTCAGCCCAACGTCATCACCGTGCTCGCCGACACCGCGATCCGCGGCCACGATCTGGACGAGGCCAAGGCGGCCGAGGCGCTGAAGGCGGCCGAAGAGGCCCGCCGCACTGCCAAGAGCAACGAAGAGCAGGCCATCGCCGAGGCGTCGATCTCCACCATGGCGGCTCAGCTCGCCGCGATCCGGAAGCTGCGCAAGCGCTAGCGGCGCAAGCCTATTGGACCTTGGTCCAATGGCGGCGACGCCCGACTTGCGCCAATCTGAACCGTCGAGCCCGGCCATGAACCTTTGGATCGGTAATATCGCTCCCGAAGTTACTGACGAAGAACTCGGGGAGTTCGTCGTCAAGTACGGCTGCCCGCGACCGGAGCGCATCGAGCGCGTGCCGGGGGACGGTTCGCGTCCGGCGGCCGTGCTGGTGTTCGGAACCGAGAGTGTGAAGATGGTCTCCCAGGCGCAGTTGCGCCTGAACGGGATGTATTGGAAGGGGCGGCAGCTCCTCGTCCAGACCATCCTGCAGCATTGAAGCCGGCTGAAGAAACGCGCGCAAGGGTGCGCGACTAACAGGAAATCGCAAATCGGCGGCCGAGCGAAGTAGAGTCTCTTCTACAGGTGTAGTTGCGCGTCGACTTGCAGGCCCGGGATAGTCCGGCGAGACTAATCGCACACGCAATGCCGCACGGCGGTATTTGAAAGAATCAGGCGGGTCAGCGTAGGAGCGGAAACCGCATGAAACACATCCTCGATTCCTCGTTCCGGTACAAGCCGAGCTTCGACACCGACGTGCGCAGGACCTTCGAGCGCGTGCGCAAGCAGCAGGCGCAGGCGCGAGAGCAGTCCAAGGCGAGCCCTGAGGTTCGCGTCAAGGTGCTTCAGCTCGAGCAGGTCAAGAAAGCGAGCTCTTCGTAGCACGCGCGTAGTTCGTCGGGCCGGCTGTGGCGCGCTATAGTGCGCCGCCATGCCCGCGGCGAACTACGACCTCCTCGTCATTGGCGGCGGTATCAACGGCGCGGGCGTCGCCCGCGACGCGGCGGGCCGCGGCCTCTCGGTCGTCCTGGTCGAAAAGGGCGACCTCGGCGCGTCGGCCTCGTCGGCCTCGTCCAAGCTGATCCACGGCGGGCTGCGCTACCTCGAGCTCTACGAGTTCCGCCTCGTGGCCGAGGCGCTGGCGGAGCGCGAGACCCTGCTCGGCATCGCGGCGCACCTCACCTCGCCAATGCGCTTCGTGATGCCGCACGTGCCCGAGCTGCGGCCGCGGTGGATGATCCGCCTGGGCCTGTTCCTGTACGACCATCTCGCCCGCCGCTCGCTGCTGCCGGGCTCACAGCCCGTGCGCCTGGACACGCCGCCCTACAACGACGGGCTGCGTTCGGAGCTGCGGCACGGATTCCTCTATTCGGATTGCGCCGTCGACGACTCGCGCCTCGTGGTGGCCAACGCGCTCGACGCGCACGCGCGGGACGCGCGCCTCCTGGTGCGCACCGAGCTGCTGCGGGCGCGCCGCAGCGCCGGCGGCTGGGAGGCTCAGCTCTCGAACGGCGAGGAGCTCCAGGCGCGCGCCATCGTCAACGCCGCCGGCCCTTGGGTGAAGCGGGTCCTGAACGAGAGGCTCGGTCAGCCCAGCGCCGACGAGGTGCGCCTGGTCCAGGGCAGCCATATCGTCGTGCCACGCCGCTATACCGGCGAGCACGCCTTCATTCTGCAGAATGACGACCGGCGCGTGGTGTTCATGATTCCGTTCGAGGAGCGCTTCACCCTCATCGGCACCACCGACATCCCGCTGCAGGGCGATCCCGCGGCCGTGTGCCCGAGCGAGGAAGAGGTGGCCTACCTCTGCCGCGCCGCGAACCGCTACCTCGCAAGCGCCTTGCAGCCCGCGGACGTTGTCTGGCGCTACGCCGGAGTCCGTCCGCTGCACGACGACGGCTCACGCGACCCTTCGGCCATTACGCGCGATTACACCCTGCGCCTGGACGCGGTCGATGGCCGCTCCCCGGTACTCTCGGTCTTCGGCGGCAAGATCACGACCTATCGACGCCTTGCCGAGCACGTCATGGAGAAGCTGCGCCCCTACTTTCCCGACCTCAAGGGCACCTGGACCGAGCGCGCGCCGCTCCCCGGCAGCGACTTCACGAGCCGCGAAGACGCGCGCAGGGAGATCTTCAGCCGGTACCGCGCGCTTCCGGTTCCGGTCGTCGAAGGCGCGTTCAAGCGCCACGGCTCGCTCGCCTCGGAGGTGCTCGGCGACGGAATTACGGGCGAGCACTACGGCGCCGGCCTTACGGAGCGCGAGCTACGCTACTTCGTGGAGCGCGAATGGGCCGCCAGCGCGGACGACGTGCTATGGCGCCGAAGCAAGGCCGGCCTGCACCTCGACGCCCGACAGCAGGCCCGGGTGGCCGAGGCGATGGGACGATGAAGCCGCTCGCGCTGCTCGACGCGCGGGCCGTCCGGTTCGTCCTCCTCGACATCGACGACACGCTAACCACCCGCGGCAAGCTCGGCGCGCAGGCCTATGGCGCGCTGGAGGCGCTGCAGCGTGCCGGCAAGAAGGTGGTTCCCGTGACCGGGCGCCCGGCGGGCTGGTGCGACCACATCGCGCGGATGTGGCCGGTCGATGCCGTGGTCGGTGAAAACGGCGCGTTCTATTTCTGGTTCGCGGAGGGCAAGCTCGCGAAGCGCTTCATCGACGACGAGCCCACGCGCGCCCGGCAGCGGCGCGAGCTCCAGAAGCTGGCGAAGACGATTCTCCGCCAGGTTCCGGGCGCCGCGCTCGCCTCGGACCAGCCCTACCGTGAAACCGACCTCGCGATCGACTATTGCGAGGATGTTCCGCTCCTGTCCGCCGAAGCCGTGGAGCGCGTCGTCGCGCTCATGCGGGGCGCCGGCCTGAACGCCAAGGTGAGCTCGATCCATGTCAACGGCTGGTTCGGACGCTACGACAAGCTCGCCACCGCGCGCAGGCTGTTCACGGAGCGCTTCGGCGTCGATCTCGAGGTAGAGAACCGCCGCGTCGTCTACGCGGGCGATTCGCCGAACGATGCGCCGATGTTCGGCTTCTTCGAGAATTCGGTCGGCGTCGCGAACGTGAAGCGCTTTCCCGGCTTGCGGCCCAAGTACGTCACCGAGGCCGAGGCCGGGACGGGATTCGCCGAGCTTACCGCTCACCTGCTGCGGACGCCGTAGATGCAGTGGTGGCTAGCCTACCTCGCCACCGGCCTCGCCGTGGGCTTCTTCGCCGGCCTGCTCGGCATCGGCGGCGGCGCTGTGATGGTGCCGATCCTCGTGCTCGTGTTCACTGCGCAGGGCCTGCCCGCCGATCACATCATGCACATCGCGCTCGGCACCTCGATGGCGGCGATCGCGTTCACCTCGGTGTCGAGCATGCGCGCCCATCATGCGCACGGCGCGGTGGACTGGGGCATCGCCCGCGCCATCGCGCCGGGAATCCTGACCGGATCGTTCCTTGCTGCGCTCGTGGCCGGATTGATCTCCAGGCGCCCCCTGGCGCTGATGTTCACCCTGCTCGTGTTCTATGCCGCGACCCAGATCCTGCTCGACCTGCGTCCCAAGCGCTCGCGCGAGCTTCCGGGCCTGCTCGGGCTGTTCGCCGCGGGCGCCGTGATCGGCGCCGTCGCGAGCTTGCTCGCGGCGGGCGGTGCCTTTCTGTGCATTCCGTTTCTAGCCTGGTGCCGGGTGCCGTTGCGGCGGGCGATCGGAACGGCAGCCGCCGTCGGCCTGCCGATTGCGCTCGCCGGCACGCTGGGGTACGTGCTGCAGGGCTTGCACGCCGAAGACCTGCCCTCGCTGAGCCTCGGCTACGTTTACCTGCCCGCGCTCGTTCTCGTGGTCGCCACCAGCATGCTCGCGGCGCCGCTGGGTGCGCGCATCGCGCACCGCCTGCCGGTGAAGCGGCTCAGGATCATCTTCGCGCTCCTGCTCTACGCCCTTGCGGTCCGCATGCTCGTCAGCCTCTGGTAGGCCCTGGAACCGGCAAGCCGCCCGGCCTTGCGATTCCAGTCGCCGAACGACGACATGCCTGATCGCGCCGGCCCATGAAATACGTCATGTGGAGAAACGGGGGCGAGGCCTATAGTAGGACGGACAATGAAGATGCGCGCTTGCGTGACGCTCCTCGCCATGTTGCTCAGCGCAGGGGCCTGGGGGCAGTACACCGGCGAGGCGCGTCAGCCTGCCGTGCGCGCCGACTTCCTGGCGCTCGACCGCAACCGCGACGGCTACATCAGCAAGGTCGAGGCGCTCGCGAATCCCGAGATCCACAAGCGTTTCGCGGCCTTTGACGCCGACAAGGACGGGCGGCTTTCCGAAGCCGAATACACCTCCGCCATGGAGGACAACGAGACGCGCATCCTGCAGGACTCGGTCATCACCGCGCGGGTCAAGGCCGCGCTGCTCGCCGAGCGCGGCATCCCCTCGCTCTCGATTTCGGTCGAGACTTACGAGGGCGGCGTGCAGCTCAACGGGTTCGTCAACATGGCCGAGATCGTTTCGCGCGCTGGCCGCATCACCGCCAGCGTCGCCGGCGTGCGCACGGTGCACAACAACATTGCCGTCCGGCAGTAGGCGTTAAACTCCGCCGTTTCGGTTCCCGAGGCCTTTATGCCTGGCCCGCTTTCGCACGTCCGTGTCCTCGACCTGTCCCGGGTGCTCGCCGGGCCATGGACGGGACAGAACCTGGCGGATCTCGGCGCCGAGGTGATCAAGATCGAGCGCCCGGGCGCAGGCGACGACTCGCGCGCCTTTGGCCCGCCGTGGGTCAAGGACCGCAGCGGAAAGGACACGCGCGATTCCGCCTATTTCACCTCGGCGAACCGCGGCAAGAAATCGGTCACCGTGAACATCGCCGTGGCGGAGGGCCAGGCGCTGGTGCGCGAGTTCGTCCGGCACTGCGACGTGCTGATCGAGAACTACAAGTACGGGGACCTCACGCGCTACGGCCTCGGCTACGACGATCTGCGCGAGCTCAATTCCGGCCTCATCTACTGCTCGGTGACCGGATTCGGCCAGACCGGTCCGTATCGCCAGCGCCCGGGCTACGACTTCATGATCCAGGGCATGGGCGGGATGATGAGCGTCACCGGTGAGCCCGACGGAACCCCGGGCGGCGGTCCGCAGCGAGCCGGCGTACCGATCGCCGACATCATCACCGGCATGTACGCCTCAATCGCGATTTGCGCCGCGCTCGCCCACCGCGCGCACTCGGGCAGCGGCCAGCATCTCGATCTCGCGCTGCTCGACTCGCAGATCGCGCTGCTCGCCTACCAGAACACCAACTACTTCGCGACCGGCGTGCCGCCCGAGCGCATCGGCAACCTGCATCCCAACATCGTCCCGTACCAGCCGTT